>JAJBAV010000033.1 GCA_020532085.1 Candidatus Cloacimonadota bacterium
ACCACTTTCGACATCATCCACAACACGCAATTTGAAAGCCATGCTGTAACGATTTACGGGTTTCTTGTCTTCCATTTTTCTCACTCCTTTAAGTTGATGGATGTGTCAACTTTTTTAGGACGAGACAGCCCTCCCAATATCAATACGGTATCAATACGGAATCAATACGGATTTCATCCGTAATGATTCCGTATTGATACCGTATTGATATTGGGAGCGACCCGGGGCATCTGGGTGGTGTTTGACAGATATGGCTGGAATTGCAATTTATTCCAACCGTCTGCCCGCTCAAGTGCCGGCTACTCCGCCAGCAGTTGCTGAACCGCCAGCAGAACAGGCAGGGAGCCGTTTTGAACGGCGGCTCGGAGGCGGGGTAGTTCTTCTGTTACGCGGGGGTTGGAGTAAAAACGGTTGAGCACGGCCTCGGTGAGCAGGGCCTCGAACCACTGGAGCACCTGGTTTTGGCGCCGGTCTTCAAACACGCCGCTGGTTTTGCCCTGGTCCACAAAGCGTTCGATCTCGCGCCAGATCTCCGGCAGGCCGGCCTTTTCTTTGGCGGAGCAGGTGAGGGCCTTGGTGGTCCAGCCCGGGGTGGCGTGGCGTAGGTAGTGGAGGGCGTTGTTGAGTTCGCGGCCGGCCAGTTCAGCGGCCTGGACGTTGCCACCATCGGCTTTATTCACCACCACGAGGTCAGCGAGTTCCATGATGCCTTTTTTGATGCCCTGGAGTTCGTCGCCGGCGCCGGCGATCTGCATCAGGAGGAAGAAATCGACCATGGAGCGCACCGTTATCTCAGACTGGCCCACGCCCACGGTTTCGATGAGGATGATGTCGTAGCCGGCGGCTTCGCAGGCGATGGTGGTTTCGCGGGTTTTACGGGTTACGCCGCCCAAGGCGCCGCCGCTGGGGGAAGGGCGGATAAAACTGCTTTGGTGGCGGGCCAGTTCCTCCATGCGGGTCTTGTCGCCCAAAATGCTGCCCCGGGAGAGGGAACTGCTGGGATCCACGGCCAGCACGGCCACTTTATGGCCCCTGTCGATCAGCCAGAGGCCAAAACTTTCGATGAAGGTGCTCTTCCCCGCTCCGGGAACGCCGGTGACGCCCACGCGGATGGAGTCTCCCGAGGCGGGCAGGAGCCGGCGGACCAGTTCCTGTCCCGCCTCGAAATGACGGGGGGAATTGCTTTCGATGAGGGTGATCGCTTTGGCCAGCAAGGTCCGGTCGCCTTTCAGAACTCCGGCGGTGATGGCTTCAACGGATGGCAGGCCGCGGGAAGACTTTTTGGGCTCGGCAGCAGAAACTTTGCTGCCCGCGCTTTTGGCTTCCATCACCCGGGCGGCGAATTCACTTCCTGCGCCTGCGGGTGTCCATTCCGGCTGGCGATGCTTGGTCACACTCAGCCCCGCAGCAGTTTTTCCAGCAGGAGGGTGGCGGCTTCGGGCAGTTTGGTGCCGGGTCCGAAAATGGCCGTGGCACCGTTGGCCAGCAGAAAATCGTAGTCCTGGGGCGGGATCACACCCCCCACCACGATCAGGATATCCTCGCGGCCAAGAGTGGCCAGTTCCTCCACCAGTTGGGGCAGCAGGGTTTTGTGGCCGGCGGCCAGGGAACTCATGCCGATGATGTGGACGTCGTTTTCCACCGCCTGGCGGGCTGTTTCCTCCGGGGTTTGGAACAGGGGTCCCATGTCCACGTCGAAACCCATGTCGGCAAAGGCGGTGGCGACAACTTTGGCGCCGCGGTCGTGGCCGTCCTGGCCCATTTTGGCCACCAGAATGCGGGGCCGGCGTCCTTCGCGATCGGCGAATTTGTCGGTGAGGGCGCGGATTTGTTCGATTTCATCCATCTTAGCGTACTCGCTGCTGTAAACGTTGTTGATAAGTTTAATTGAGGCCTGGTGGCGTCCGAAGACTTTTTCCATGGCGCTGGAGATCTCGCCCAGGGAGGCCCGGGCCCGGGCAGCGTCCACCGCGAGCTCGAGCAGGTTTCCCGTTTTGGCTTCGGCCGCTTGGGTGATGGCGCTGAGACAGGCTTTCACCCGCGTTTCGTCGCGTTCGGCGCGCAGCTTGGCCAGGCGGGCGATCTGGGCATCGCGGACGGCGGAGTTGTCCACTTCCAGGATCTCCATCGGGTCTTCCTTCGCCAGGCGGTATTTGTTCACGCCCACGATGGTGTCCTCGCCGGAATCGATGTGGGCCTGCCTTCTGGCGGCGGCTTCCTCGATGCGCAGTTTGGGCAGGCCGGTTTCGATGGCCTTGGCCATGCCGCCCAGCTCCTCCACTTCCATGATATGGCCCCAAGACCGCTTCATCAGGGCATCCGTGAGGCTTTCCAGATAGTAGGAGCCGGCCCAGGGATCGATCACCTTGGTGATGCCGGTCTCGTGCTGCAGGAAGAGCTGGGTGTTGCGGGCGATGCGGGCGCTGAAATCGGTGGGCAGGGCGATGGCCTCGTCCAGGGAATTGGTGTGCAGGGATTGGGTGTGGCCCAGAGTGGCGGCCAGGGCTTCCACGCAGGTGCGGATCACGTTGTTGTAGGGATCCTGTTCGGTGAGGCTCCAGCCGGAGGTTTGGGAGTGGGTGCGCAGCGCCATGCTCTTTGGATTTTTGGCGCCGAAGCCTTTGATGATCTTGGCCCAGAGCACCCGCGCGGCGCGGAGTTTGGCCACCTCCATGAAGTAGTTCATGCCCTCGGCCCAGAAGAACGAAAGCCGGGGCGCGATCAGATCGATGTCGATGCCCGCGTCGATCGCCGTGCGCAGGTACTCCCAGCCGTCGGCGAGGGTGTAGGCCATCTCCAGATCGGCGGTGGCGCCGGCTTCATGCATGTGGTAGCCGGAGATGCTGATGCTGTTGAACTTCGGCATCTTTTGGGAAGTATATTTGAAGATGTCGGCGATGATGCGCATGGAAGCTTCCGGAGGATAGATATAGGTGTTGCGCACCATGTATTCCTTGAGGATGTCGTTCTGGATGGTGCCGTTAAGCAGTTCCGGCTTCACGCCCTGTTCCTCCGCGGCCACGATGTAGAAGGCCATGATGGGGATCACGGCACCGTTCATGGTCATGGAAACGCTCATCTGGTCCAGAGGGATCCTGTCGAAAAGGATCTTCATGTCCAGAATGCTGTCCACGGCCACGCCGGCTTTGCCCACATCACCGATCACGCGGGGATGGTCGGAATCGTACCCGCGGTGGGTGGCGAGGTCAAAGGCGATGGAGAGGCCTTTCTGGCCCATGGCCAGATTGCGGCGGTAAAAGGCGTTGGACTCCTCGGCAGTGGAAAAACCCGCGTATTGGCGGATGGTCCAGGGCCGCTGCACGAACATGGAGGGATAGGGCCCGCGCAGGAAGGGGGGCAACCCGGAAAGGTAGTCCAGATGCTGCAGCGTGTCCAGGTCCGCCTTGGTGTAGAGAGGCTTTACGTCCAGCTGTTCATTGGTACGCCAGGCTTTTTCCGCTGCGGCTGTCCGGGCCTTGGGCTCGGCGCCAAAGCTGGGATTCAGAGTGGTGAAATCAGGTTTCATTGTTTAACCCCCAGGCGCGCGGCGAGGTCTTCAAATGTGTCCAGCAGATTGGCCCGCAGATGGATGAAGACGTCGATGCCGCTTTGTTTGTGAGCTTCCACCTGGTCGGCGGGATAGCCGGCCAGGAGCTTGATCTTGTTAGGCAGCTGGGCGCAGAGCGCGGGCACCAGCTCGGGATAACTGTCATCCGTGCCGCAGATGCAAACCGCCTCGTAGTCCCGGGCGGCCGCCACAGCGGCTGAAACTTCGGTGTAGCCGGTTCCCGTGGCCACCTGGAATCCACCCACTTGGAGAAAGCCGGCGGCAAAATCGGCCCGGGCTTTGTATTCGGCCAGGCTGCCCATGGTGAGCAGAAAGACCTTTTTGCCAGCAACCGCCATCCGGGCGCGGAATTGCTCCATGGCCCCCACCGCGCGGCGTTGGGGCAGGGCGCCGCGGTCGAGGCGCACGGCGGCTTTGCTGTCATCCAATGGAGTTGGCGCGAAGGCCGGCACGGCGTCATCGGGGTTGGCATACATGTTCACGCCCACAAAAACGTCGCGTCTCTTGTGCACGGCGTCGATCCGGGTTTTGGCCATCGCATCGATCATGGCGTGGACGGTCCCGGCTTTCAGGCTTCGGACCATGCCGCCCCCGGCTTCCAGCTCCTGCATGATCTTCCAGGCCTGGTTGGCCAGTTCCGCGGTGAGGCTTTCGATGTAATAGCAGCCTCCGGCGGGATCGGCCACCTTGCTCAGATGGGCTTCCTCGGCCAGGATCAGCTGCTGGTTGCGGGCGATCCGTTGGGAAAACTCAGTCGCCTGGGCGTCCAGCACGGCGTTAAAACGGTCGATCTCCATGCTGTCCACCCCGGCCACGACACCAGAAAAACCTTCCGTGCCGGTGCGCAGCAAGTTCACATAGAGGTCGTAAGCGCTCTTATTGAAGGTGGAAGTTTTGCCGTGGATCCAGACGCGGCGGGAATCTTCATTGCCGCCAAACGCCTTGATCATCTCGCTCCACAGCATCCGGAAGGCCCTGATCTTGGCAATTTCCATGAAGAAATTCGAGCCGAGGGCAAGCTTCACCTGAAACAGCGGGGCGATCTTGTCGATCTCCCAGCCGCCGGACTGCAGGCCCTGGATGTAACCGATCGCGGTGGACAGCGCGAAAGCCAGTTCCTGAGTGGAAGAGGCCCCGCTGGCGGCGTAAACGGTGGCGTCAATGGAGAGGCAGCGCAACTGGGGAGCTTTTTCCGCCCGGCGCGACACCTCGGCGCCCACCCGGTTCCAAACCTCTTCCAGAGGCAGGTTCAGAAATCCCTTGCGGGCGAATTCACCCGTGGGGTCAAAGCCGAGGCAGCCGTCAAGTTCGCTCAGGTTTTGCTTGGTCTGCCGGCAAAATTCTTCCAGCCAGCCGAACAGATCCGGATCGTCCATGTCCAGCTGCGCCATCAGCGGCGCCGCTTTCAGGTCCACCCCTTGCAGGGCGGTGGCCAGGTCAGTCGCGTTGCGGAGCGCGATCCCGCCGGGGAAATCGTCATGCTTGAGAGCCAGATTCACTGCACTCAGTCCCCGGGAAAGTTCGTCCAGAATTTCCCGGTTCAGGGCACTCAGGTCCGGATTGGCCTTCGCCTGGGCCACTTTCCAGCCCGCGAGGCCTGAGTACTGGGAAGCGTTTCCACGCTGGTAGGGGGCTTCGCCGGGCAGGGCGTCCGTGAAGTTCAGGCCGGCCACATCTTCCCTGGTATAAATGGGTTTCAGGGTGATGCCTTCGTAAGTTTTGGTGTGCATCACTTTGTCGAAATCAGCGCCTTTGAGGCTGTCCACCACGGCCTGTTTCCACTCTTCCAAGCTGGGCGGGGGAAACTCCTTGCGGAGGTCCAGTTCATGCAAATCCACTTTATCTCTCCCTTCAGGATGTTTTGATGAGGGCCTGGACCGGCTTCATGCCATAGGGCGAGCCGCTCACGATGGCGTCGAGAATGGCCCCGCCGCCGGTGAAGAAGTAATACTGGGGATCATTCACCGCTTTGGCAAAGATGCCGGGCAGCAGATCGCGAAAATCCTGGATGGTGTCGCCGCCGCCGAAGAGTTTTTGCGCTCCGGCGTTCTTGTCGATGAGGCTGTACATGGCTTTGGTGCCTTCGGTGAAGAGGGTTGTGTAGCCCATCACGGCGTTCACGAAGATGGTGGAGGCACCGGCAAAAACCTCCCGCACGGCCTCTTCGGCAAAGGATTCCGGCGCGATGTCCAGCACATAATTGAGCTGGGTGCCAGGCTTGAGATCGGCTATTTTGCGCACTCTCCAGCTTTCCGCGCTTTCAAAGCTGTCGGATTCGATTATGCAGGGCAGTTCCACAATGCGGTCCTGAAAGGGTCCGGCCTCCTGCAGGAATTTCTCGGCCAGGGCCAGGTCGGCAGGGTCCAAACCCTTGATCCCGAGCTGGTATTTCACGGCCAGATAGGCGTTGTAAAGCACCCCGCCCAGCACCAGTTTGTCGCTGATCCTGATGAGGGAGGAAAGGGGCCCGATCTTGGTGTCGAATTTGGAGCCGGCCACCACGGAAACCAGCGGCTGGCTGGGCTCAAAGACCTTCTGGAGGTTGGCGATCTCTTTCAGCATCAGCAGTCCGGCATAGGAGGGCAGATACTTGGTGACGTTGTAAGTGGAGGCGTGCGGCTGCCAGGAACCGAAGGCGTCGTTGATGTAGAGGTCCGCGAAGGAGGCCAGTTTGGCGGCCAAGGCATCGGAATCCTCGTTTTTGCTCTCTTCGCCGTGGAACCAGCGGGTGTTGGGCAGATACACAAAATCCGCCCGGCCCTCTTTCATTGCCGCCACCGCAGCGCCGATGGGGCCAAGGTCCGTGATCCCTTTGTCGCCTTCCGCCGGGCAATCCGGAACCAAGCCGCGCAGCTGGAGTTTTTCCTCCAGATACTTCACGATGGGGCCCACAGCTTCATCTTCGGAAATGGTGATGGCGCCGGTGGCCTTGTCGTAAGGCCTGCCCACGTGGGTCATCAGGATGGGCCGGCCGCCTTGCTTGAAAATGTGCAGCAGGGTGGGGATCGTGGCTTCGATCCGCATCGGGTCTTTGATCCTGCCTTTTTTCACAACGTTGTGGTCCATGCGCACCAGCACGGTTTTGCCGTGGAGGTCCGCATCCAGAAAACAGGGAACGTGTGTCATGGATCGGTTCTCCTTGTATGTCTTACTATCTAGTTAGCACTTTTCGCGATTTGGTTGCAGCCAATGAACCGCTTCGAGGCAGTTTGGCAAAAGCCGCGGCAGCGTCAAGTTTTTTCTCTTGGCTGGCGGCGGTAATCCCAGGGCGGGATGGGCTTGGGATCGGACCAGAGGCCTTTTTTATCCAGCCTGGCCTTCACCTCCAAGGCGGCCAGAACCGGGTCCTTGCTGTACTGCTTGTAATGCCAGGCCAGGCCTGCCTGCACCAGCGACTTGTTCAGATTCACATCGCCCAGGTAAACCGTGCCCAGATACCTTTTGTACTGGTCACGTTCCTCGTATTTCACCTTTACCGTTTTTCTATACACAAGGTCGGAGGTGAATTGTTTGGCCACGTTGCCGAAGGCCTGGCCCTTTTCCGGGCAGTCCACTCCCTGCAGACGGACCCTGTAGGTGGAGCCGCCCTGCAAAACGGTGATGGTGTCGCCGTCCTGGATGGAAACCACTTGGCCCCGGATCTCTTGCACTGAGAGGAAGCGGATGATCAGAAAAGCCGCCAGGACCAGCGCCAGGCTTAGCAGGGTTTTTTTGTTCAACCTGTATCTCATGATGCCCATGTTGTTTGCTCCCCGCTTCTGTCAATGGAAATTCCGCCCGACAAGGCACTAAAGGAGGTTCACGCAATTTCTTGACAGGAACACCGCCTTTGCATTTGGGTGATTTCCAGACTTATTCATGGGAGAGAAAGATGCGCCTGAACCAAGACCACATAGTCATCACCGACATCGGCAGCACCACCACCAAGGCCCTGCTGCTGGACAACCGGCAGGAAATCCCCGTCCTGATGGGTATCGCTCACGCGGAAACCACTGTGGAAGCGCCTCACAGCGACGTCCGCTACGGGATCAAGAACGCGGTGTGGGAACTTCAGGAACGCTGCGGCATCCAGCTTTTAAAACCGGTCCAAGCGGAGAATGAACTGGCTTGGGCGGATAACCTGGCCTATTTCAGCACCAGCAGCGCCGGCGGCGGTTTGCAGATCCTGGTGATCGGCCTCACCCTCTTCGATTCCGCCAGCAGCGGCAAACGCTGTGCCTACGGTGCAGGCGGCGTGATCCTGGACACTTTCGCGCTGGATGACAAACGCCAGGCAGCCCAGCAGATGCTGGCCATGCGCAATCTGCATCCAGACATGATCCTCCTCTGCGGCGGCACCGACGGTGGCGCGGTTTCCGGGGTTCTGCGCATGGCTGAGATCCTCCGCATTGCCGATCCCGCCCCCAAATTTGACCAGCATGGCAAGATCCCCGCGCTCTATGCCGGAAACCAGGACGCCGCGCCGATCGTGAAGAAGCTGATCTCCCAAGCTTTCGACCTCCACATCCTGCCCAATCTGCGGCCCAGCCTGGAAGTGGAGAATCTGCAACCCACCCAGGACATGATCCAGAAGCTCTTCATGGAAAACGTGATGGAGCAGGCCCCCGGCTACGCGGAAGTGAAACCAGCCGTAACGGCGCCCATCATGCCCACACCGCTGGGTGTGCAGAGAGCCCTGGCCCTGCTGGCTGGGGATCAGAACATTTTCGCCTTCGACATCGGTGGCGCCACCACCGACGTTTTCAGCTACATCAACGGCCATTTCCAGCGTACTGTGAGCGCCAATCTGGGCATGAGTTACAGCGCCTGGAACGTCCTGCGCGAAGCCGGCCTGGACAGGGTGAAACGCTGGCTGCCGGAGGATCTGAGCGAACGCGAAATTCGCGATTACATCGCCAACAAATGCCTCCACCCCACTTCCAATCCCAGCACCACGGCGGAATTCCGGATCGAGCATGCCCTCGCCCGCGAAGCGCTGGCCCTGGCCCTAGAACAGCATCGCCAGATGCATTACAACGGCGAAAAGATCGGCTATCTGGACAAACTTAAACGCGATGACCTGGAGAAATTCGAGCTCCAGTTCGAGTATCAGCGCGAAGACAGCAAACACAGCTTCCGCGAAAGCGACATCGACGTACTGATAGGTGCCGGGGGCATCTTCGCCCACGCCCAGAACCACAGCCAGTGCGCGCTGATCCTGGCCGACGCCGTGCGGCCCAAGGGCATCACGGAACTCTGGATCGACCGCGATTTCATCAGCCCCCACCTCGGAGTGCTCAGTTCCTCTGATCCCGCCATGGCCAAAACCCTGCTCGCCCGCGCCTGTATCGAGAAACTGGCGGTACACATCTCCCCCGTCTTCAATTCCCGCGAAAACAAGGCCCTGATGACGGTGGAAGTGGCTTCGGGCCACGGAAGCCAGGTCCACGAGATCAAAGCCGGCAGCTTACTCTATCTGCCCGCCGGCCCCAAAACTTTGAAGATCGCCCCCACCAAACGCTGCAAGCTGGACAGCAAAGAGGATCTGAACCATTTTGCCACCGAACTTCCCGTGCTGATCGACACCCGGCTGGATCCCGCCCAGCGCGTGGGCGAGGCGGAAAAGCAGATGGGCATCTATCCGGAAGCGCCCGATGCCTTTGGGATCAAGGAACCTCCCCGGCAGCAGTATCAGCTGGTCGAGGGGGAATGGCTGCGGCGGGTGGAACTGCCTTACGCGGGCGACATCAATTTCCAGGAGGGAGATACCGTTAGCCCGGACGACGTGGTGGCTGTCAACCGCTTCAACCCGCCCCGGCTTTATATCATCTCCGGATTGGCCAATTTGAAAGATCTGACTCCGGAACTGGTCCAGGCATCCCTGAGGGTGCGGCCGGGCGACAAGGTCGAAGCGGACGAGGTTTACGCCGTGCTGCCTGAAGGCTTCAAGATCCTCTCCTTCAGCCGGGGCGATAGGAAACTGCTGTCCCCGGTGCGCGGCAGGATCGAATACATCGATGCCAACACGGGCATGATCGTGGCTTCAGAGATCCAGGACTACTCCGGCAAACCTATCACGGTGAATTACGCTGAAAAGCTGCTGCTCAGCCCCAAAAAGGCCGCCCGCTACCTCACCAAAGCCAGGGGTGACTTCGTTTACCAGGGCGACATGCTCGGCCGCAGGCTGGAAAAAACCTCCGACGGCGCTCCACCTGTGCTGATAAAAGCTCCCGGCACGGGCACCATCACTGACATCGATACCGGGACAGGTACTCTCACCATCACCTATCTCCACCAACCCCTGGAGTTTCTGTCCCACGTAAACGGAGTGGTGCGGAATGTGTTGCCGGGCCAGGGACTGGAACTGGTTTGCCGGGGAAAGAAGCTGGAGGGTCAGATCGCCTTTGGCAAGGACTGCCACGGCGAATTCCAGGTTTACTCGGCGCCCGAAGATATCAGGGACGTGCAGGGCAGGATCCTGGCCCTGACCTTCCCACCAGACCGCCACATGCTCAAAACCCTGGCCGACAAAGGCGCCCGGGGCGTTGTTTGCCACATGATGGATGCCACCGAACTCACCGCCTGGCTGGATTTCGAACCCGGCGTGATCAACACAGGCAACGAGGATTTGCCGCTGGCTGTGCTGATCCTGAGAGGCTTTGGCAGCCAGCCCCTGCCCCCAGACCTGCATCAGGTCCTCTCACCGCAAAAGTTCGCCTGGCTGAATCCCCACACCCGCATCCGGGCTGGGGTGGTGCGGCCCTTCCTCTGTTTCTGAACTGACTTCTAGCCGAAGCCCCTCATATCCAGCCCTCGTCTGCCTCCCGCCCGATCGCCGCACTTGAGGCGGGGATAAGGCGGGAGGCGATCCACAGGCTTTCTGATGAGCCTTCTGGCTGAATGCCCCAAACCTGAACTTTCCAGCCTGGCTCCGGGCCGGGCGCGTTTCTCTCCGCGGTGATCAAGCTCGAAACCCGATCCCCAGGACATTGACCCCCGGAACCATTCCCCTAACCAACATTTTGTGAATCTGTTAAAGCGGGCATATTATTTCATTATCAAGGCCTTGACGTGATATATGTTGATTACTACAAACTAATGTGGCGCAGTCTCATATTATCAACAAAGAAGGCAAAATATGGCTTGACAAAAATACAGGCAGGAGGGATTGTAGAAACATGAGAGGGTCATGCCCGCATGATGGCTCATGAGAACAGGCCAAAGGAAAGGTGATTACTATGACCAGCTTGGTGCCCCTTGGGATGTCAACAGGCTTCAAAACCAGTTCCCACAACTGGCGGGGTATTTGTCTATCACAACGTCGCGTTCAAACCTATCACCACCATCAACATACAAGGAGAATATTATGAAACAAACCATCATTGCATTGATGCTGTTGTGCTTTGGCATCAGCCTGGCATTTGCGCAGATCACAACCTTCCCTTGGACCGAAGATTTCGAGGGGACTTTCTTACCAGACGGTTGGACAAAAATAGTCCAAGCCGGAAATGACATCACCCAAAGCAATTCTCAAAACCACACGGACGGCGGCACCTATTCCGCCCGTTTCAGTTCCTACAGCTCAAGCACGGATTACAACCAGTACCTCTTCTCCCCTGCCGTTACGGTGAACGCCGCCTATGCCCAGCTTTCCTTCTGGCACAGAAAGTACAACACGTCTGCGGAAAGCCTAGAATGGGGCATCTCCACCAGCACGGATCCCCTGACCTTCACCTGGACCGCTGTAAATTTGTCCAATACCGCATGGCAACAAACCATCGTTGACCTCAGCAGTTATGCCGGCAGCACGGTTTACCTTGGTTTTCATTATTACGGAAACTACGCTTACTATGTTTACCTTGATGACGTAGATATTGACGCTGCACCTTCCGTTCCGGAGTTCAGCATCGATCCCCTCACCTGGAACTTTGTGGACGTGGAAGTTGGCACCACCGCTTCGCAGACCTTCATCGTGTCCAATGAAGGTGGTGGAGACCTGGGTATCGTTTCGATCCAGAAAACTGCCGGAGACGTCGATTATTTCGAGATAACCAACATCACTTACACCGATCCTTTGGGACTTGGCGAAGATTTCAGCTTTGATGTGGAGTTCACTCCCGCTGCCGCAGCCGCTTATACTGTGACCATCACCATCACGGATGACCAGACAAAGGCCACCCACGATGTGGTGATAACAGGAAACGGCTATACCCGCCCAGCGGGATCAACCTGTGACAATCCCTACCCTGTAACCCTGCCTCTGGTGGGCTTCACGGGCGATACTTCCCTTTACGGAGATGATTACGAAAGCGGTTGGGTTACACCCACATCTTATTACCTGGGTGGTGACGACTTGGTGCTGCAGTTTACTTTGACTGAGGAAAGCTCCTTGGAGGGAACACTCACCGCAGTCACTGGCAACTATATAGGCATGTATGTTCTGGCAAGTTGCCCCGATGTGGATAATCCGCCCACGGTGCTTGCATCCGCTGTTTCTGGTAGCGGAACCGTTGCCAACATGTCAAGCGGCTATCTATCGGCTGGCACCTATTTCCTCATCATCGGCACTTGGCCCAGCCCTCAATCCGCGGAATTCACATTGGACCTTGAAGCGATTCCCGCGCCAACCGAACCCGCCTTCAGCATCGATCCCACCGGTTGGGACTTTGGAACTGTGCAGGTGGGCACGCCGGTCGGGCAGACATTCACCATCACCAATACCGGCGGTGGAACCCTGTTTATCGACTTGGATGATATTGACATCGACCTCGCGACCCCTCAGTTTGTCCCGACCCTGCCGGCTGAGGACATTTCCCTCGGCAACGGGGATACCGCGGAAATTGTGGTTACCTTCACTCCAACCGAAGAAATCGCCTACGCGGCCGACATCCTGATCCTTGACAACATCACTGGCGGCAAGGCCAAAGCGGAACGTAGGGTCCCTCTTACAGGACAGGGTTTTGATGCCACCATCGATGATTTCCCCAGCCTCGAAGGCTTTGAAGCCGGGGTCATTCCCACCGGCTGGAGTCTGACCGCCGGTGCCGGCGCTTCCCGTAATTGGGAAGTGGTTACAACAGACGACTCCCATGGCGCCGACGTTCCCTACAGCGGCGAATACTTCGCCCGCCTCTACGTCTATCTGGCTTCCACCAGCTACAATCCCTATTGCCTGGTGAGCCCGCCCGTCGATCTCAGTTCCGGCAACGTCGTGCTCAGCTATTATGCCTGGCTGGGCGCAAACGGCTCTGCCACTCCGCTCGCAGTGGAGATATCCACAGACGGCATGGCAACCTGGCAGCCGCTTTACAGCCACGACCTCAGCATCAGCAACACCTGGTTCAACAACGAGATCCCCCTGGCCAACTTCAGCTCACCCATGGCTTACATCCGTTTCGTGGGCACCAGCAACTATGGCTACGGCGATTGCGACATGGGTCTGGACGAGATCATCCTTTACGAAGAAACCAACGTCCCGGTGGAACTTAGCAGCTTCACCGCCACCATTACGGCTGAGAACGATGTGCAGCTGAGCTGGAAGACCCAGTCTGAAAGCCAGATGGTGGGTTACCGCGTGTACCGCGGCACGGCGGATGAGCAGTCTGGCGCAACCCTGATCGACCATCCCCTGATCCCGGCCACCAACACCAGCACCACCCAAGCCTACACTGTGGTCGATAATGATGTGGTGATCGGCACCACCTACTACTACTGGCTGGAAGCGGTGGATTACGCTAGCAGCGCTTTCCACGGTCCCGTAAGTGTTACCGTGAACGGAAACGTGCCGCCCGTGCTGCCTGAAGTAACATCGATGCGCAACGCCTACCCGAACCCCTTCAGGGCCAGCGCCAACATCGAGGTGGGCATCAAAGCCGGCGAAACCGGCGGCCTAACCATCTACAACGTCGCCGGCCAGGTGGTGAAGAGCTTCCAAGCCGGAGAAGGCGTGCACAACCTCAGCTGGGACGGTCGCGACAGCACCGGCAAAGCCTGTGGCAGCGGCATCTATTTCTACAAGTTGAACACTCCGTCCTTCAACCAGACCCGTAAAATGATGTATCTTAAATAACAAACTTGTCGGGAATCCCTGCCCGGCAACTCATCCACCCAATCTCCGGGGCGGTCCCAAAGGCCGCCCCATTTTTCTGCCTTCATCGGGCAAATCCTAGTGAGGCGCACCGCGAAAATCTTCTTCAGGAGTAGCGGGACCAGCTTTTGCTTGACACGAACGGCCTCTGAAACTTTTTGAAACAAAAATAATCTCTCCAAGGAGCTTTTCCCTAGATGGAAAACCATCGCTTAGACAAGCATCCGATCCTCTCAGTCCCGGAGCGGGAGGATGTTTTATTCACTTTCAACGGCAGACCCCTAAGCGCCAAACAGGGTGAGATGATCTCCTCCGCCCTCATCGCGAACGGGATCAGCGTTTTTGGCCATCACCACAAGGACGGCAGCGCCCAGGGCATTTTCTGCGCCAACGGCCAGTGCGCCAAATGCACCGTGATCGCGGACGGCGTGGCCGTGAAATCCTGCATGACCATGGTCACCCCGGGCATGGAAGTCCGTTCGGCCGAGGGTTTGCCTGAACTGCCCGAAAGCCCTCTGGTCACAGGGCGTCCGGCCATCGAACAGCTGGCCTGCGAGGTCCTGATCATCGGCGGAGGCCCTTCCGGACTGGCTGCCGCAATCGAACTGGGCAAGCATGGCATCGACACGCTTGTGATCGACGACAAACACGCCCTGGGCGGCAAACTGGTGCTGCAGACCCACAAGTTCTTTGGCAGCGAGGAAGACAGCCACGCCGGAGTGCGCGGACACGATATCGGCAAGCTGCTGGCCGCCGAGGTGGCTACCCATCCCTCCGTGAAGATCTGGCTGAACAGCACCGCCCTCTTCGTGTTCAGCGATAAAAAGGTGGGCATCCTCAAGGACGGCGTGTACAAGATCGTCACCCCCCAAAGGATCCTCAACGCCGCCGGGGCCAGGGAAAAGTTCCTCCGTTTCACCGGCAACCATCTGGCCCGGATCTACGGCGCGGGCGCTTTTCAGACCCTGGTGAACCGGGACCTCATCCGCCCCACAGACCGGCTCTTTATCATCGGCGGCGGCAACGTTGGCCTCATCGCTGGCTATCACGCCATGCAGGCGGGGATCGAGGTGGTCGGGCTGGCCGAGGCCATGCCCCAATGCGGCGGCTACAAAGTCCATGCCGACAAGCTAAAGCGCCTCGGAGTGCCGATCTACACCTCCCACACCATCCTCAGCGCCAACGGCGATGAGACCGTGGACAGCGTCACCATCGCCGCGGTGGATGAAAAGTTCCAAGTGCGGCCCGGCAGCGAGAAAAGTTTTTCCTGCGACACCATCCTGATCGCCGTGGGCCTCGATTCACTCTCCGAATTCACCCAGGAAGCCATGGAAGCCGGCATCCCGGTTTATGCTGCCGGTGACGCTTTGGAGATCGCCGAAGCCTCCTCCGCCATGTTCAACGGCAAGATCGCCGGGCTCACCATCGCCAAAGACTGCGGCCACGAAGAGATCGGACCCGTTCCCACGGACTGGTATGCCAAAGCTGAGGTGCTCAAATCCCATCCTGGCCAGATCAAGGGATACCAGCAGGGCCTGCCGGAAAGCGGCGTTTTCCCCGTGATCCACTGTCTCCAGGAGATCCCCTGCAACCCCTGCACCACGGTCTGCCCCACCAATTCCATCCGCACCGAGGATGGCGGTTTGCTGGCCGTACCGCTCTACGACGGCTCCTGCATTGGCTGCAACAAATGCCTGCTCATCTGCCCAGGCCTGGCCATCACCCTGGTGGATTTCCGCCAGGATGCCCAGAACCCCACCGTCACCATTCCCTACGAAGTTTTCAACCTACCCCGGCAGACCGGCGAACTCATCCAAGTGGTGGACATCGACGGCGAACCCCTGGGTGAGTATCCCGTGAGCGCCGTGCTGGACCTGCCCCAACGCCACACCCAACTGATCAAGGTAAGGGTCCCGAAGGCCATCGCCAAACGCATCGCCTCCTTCCGGGTCCAGGCCGCCGAAGTCAGCCAACCCCTTTCCCAGCCTGTGATCCCGGCCAAACTGGCCGACGCTTCCATGATCTGCCTCTGCGAAAGGGTGAGCGTGGGCGAGGTGCGCAAGCTCATCCAAAGCGGGATCACCAATCTCAACCAGATCAAGGCCATCACCCGCGCCGGCATGGGCCCCTGCGGCGCTAAAACCTGCGAAACCCTGATCCGGGGCGTCCTGCGTGAAGAGGGCGTCCCCGTGGAGGATGTGGTGCCAAACACCAAGCGGCCTGTGTTCGTGGAAGTTCCGCTGGATAAGTTCCCTGGTGGAGACTGTGATGAATAGAACTTACGACATTGTGATCGTCGGGGCCGGATCGGTGGGCGTTCCCGCCGCTCTGGAACTTGCCTCCAGGGGCCGGAAGGTGCTGGTGCTGGAAGCCGAAAGCGCGCCCAGCCAAGCCAACAACAAAAAAGCCATAGGCGGGGTGCGGGCCACCCACAGCGATTTTGGCAAGATCAGCGTCTGCCAGCGCTCCATCCAGATCATGAGCTCCTGGCAGGAGCGATTCGGCGACGACATAGGCTGGATGAGCAACGGCTACAGCTACCCGGCTTACACTGCCGAAGACGAAAAAACGCTCAAGGACCTGATGCGGGTCCAGCTGGGTTTTGGCCTGAACATCCGCTGGATCAGCCCTCAGGAATACAACGAATTGGTACCCGGCATCAACATGGATGGCTTGCGAGGCTCCACCTATTCACCTGAAGACGGCAGCTGTTCGCCCCTGCTGCTAGGCTCCGCCTACTATTTCCACGCCCTCCGGGCCGGAGTCGATTTCCGCTTCCGCGAACAGGTGCTGGGCTTTGAAATGTCCGGCGACCGCATCAACACGGTGCACACCGACAAAGCTTCCTACCTGGCCGGGACGGTGATCAACGCCGCGGGCAATCACGCCCGTGAAATCGGTGCCATGGCCGGAACCGACCTGCCTGTGCATCCGGACAACCACGAGGCCGGGATCACCGAACCCGTCGCCCCCTTCATGGGTCCCATGGTGGTGGACATGCGCAAGCGGCCCGGCTCCGCCAACTTTTATTTCTACCAAAACCACGAAGGCCAGGTGGTATTCTGCGTCACGCCCGATCCGCCCATCCTGGGCATCGACAACCGCAGCACCTCGCAGTTCCTGCCCCTTTGCAGCAAACGCATGCTGGAGGTTTATCCCCGCCTCAGGCATCTGAAAGTGCGCCGTACCTGGCGCGGACAGTATCCCATGACCCCAGACGGCTTTCCCATCGTGGGCAAAGCCGGCGCCAATTTCGTGAACGCCGTGGGCATGTGCGGCCAAGGTTTCATGCTGGGACCCGGCCTCGCTGAACTGTTGGCCCGGATCTGCCTGGATGAACTAACCCAGGATGACCTCAGGGTGCTGAAAAGCTTCGATCCCGGGCGCGACTTCAGCGGCATGGAAGCCTTCAAATAAGCTGCTCCTGACCTTGTCCTACAATCGTCTGCTCCGGCAAAACCTGGAGCTCAGCCGCGCTGTGAGGACAACTTGCCTCCTCTGCGAGGTCCCCCCGATGCTGTTCTGCCCTCCCCCGCGTTGCTGAAGTCCGGTTCATGCCCAACCTTGGGCATCGCCTGGTCATGGCTTGAAGATCAGCGGGGCATCCACAATCGAGGGAGAGAATGTATCAGCGAAGCCGGCATAACTCGCTGAGAGCAATCATAATCCTTTTGAAACTGAAGCAAAGCCAAAACACTGCAACGGCCAAACGCAACAGAGCGGCCGGGTGGGCCGCTCTGCGCTATTATCTGGGTCTGTTATTGGCTTACTTCCTGTCGCGTCCTGTGGCCTGGCGCAAGACATCCAGGGGTTGTTCTTGCTTTTCTTCCTTGCCTGGCTTCTCCTTGCCGTTGGGCTTGACTTTTTCAACCGTGCCGCTGTTTCCACCGCTGGGAGTATTATTGGGTTTGGTTTTCTCCACCGTGCCGCCGTTTCCGCCGCTGGGAACATAAATTGGTTTCTGTTTTTCCACTACACTGCCCCCACCGGGGTTGTTGTTCGGCCGGGGTTTCTGGTTCGAGGGATTACTCGGGGGGGTGTAGCTGCCGCCGCTGCCGTAGCCGCCGCTGGGAGGTGTGTAGCCACCGCCGCCGGGATTGGAGCCGTGTCCACCGCCGCCGGGAGGAGTGATCCCAGGATCGGAGCCGTGACTGCCGCCACCCCCGTGGCTGCCGGGATTACCGCCACCACCGCCGGGAGGGTTGGCCCCACCGCCGCCGTGGCTGCCAGGATGTCCTGGATGATTGCCACCGGGAGGGGGACCGGGAGGATTCCAGCCGGGGGGATGAGGAAGGTAGCCGCCAGGAGGGGGTGGATACCAGTAGTAGCCAGGGTAGTAGGTATAGTACACGGGGCGGGGCCGGTAATAGTTATAGGCATAATAGTTGCAGATGCTTACGTAGCTGCCGCTTCTATCGCGGGTAAGCCGGAAATTGAAGACCGTGGGATAATCCAGGGCCATCCTCTGGTCCGTGTAGAGAAAAGGCACGAACAGGTTCTTCTCAATGGGAACGTACCCTTCCTTGGTGATGATCACCCTGATCACGCGACCGGGTATGCCTTCCCGCAGTTCCATGTAATCATCCATGAAGACCGGATAGACGGGACTGGGCGTCGAACACAGATAGAGGTCGATCTCGGAAAGGTTCACGTCCGCGCCCCTGGGCGAGGTTTTGATCTGGAAAGCGCCAAACAGGTCGTAGGCGCTCAGCAGGCCCGCACTGAGGAGCAGGCAGACGGCGAGCAATATCTTGGTTTTCATTTTTCCTCCCTTGGGAGTAGTTATTCTATAGTTTATACAAGGCTGATCCCAAATCCTGCAAAATAAATCGGGTCCACATCCGCGTAAACCGAAGGGCGGAACCCCCGAACACTTCCCAGGTTGGGACCGGAGAGGCCTGAACCTCACCCGGAGGCGATGACACCATCACCCTTATAAATGTGATGCAACATTCAGGCCAAACTTGCGTTCCATTCCTGACTGCGCCAACAAAGAGCTTTTAATGGTTTGCAGCCTGCTCAATAAATTCACCCGCAGGATCGGAATCCTGCGCCACCATCATTTGATCCTGAGCCCAAAAAGCCACCCCCGGGAGATGGGGGTGGCTGTTGAGGGAGGTTGTGTGAGCAGCAGAGAGCTTCACTCAGGGTCTGGGATGTCCGGCGTGTCCGCCGGAAGGAGGGTTGTGGCCCGGTCCGTCATCGTTGTGACCGTGGCCGCCGCCGTGGCCGCCCTGGTTATTACCTTGGCCGGGGCCGCCCTGGTTGTTGCCATGTCCTGGTCCGTGGCCGGGGCCACCGTGATTGTTACCGTGTCCGGGACCGTTCCAACCGTGGCCGTACCCGGTTCCGGGCCAGGGGTCAACATAGTAATAGTAGGTGCTGGGATTCCAGTTTGGCCAATGTGGATGAGGCTGCATTGGTTGCCGCTGGAGGTTGAAATGGAAGACGGTGGGATGGCGCAGGGCATCCCTTTGATGCCGGGCGTTGTAGGGTACGAAGATCTGCTGCCGCATGGGGATGTAGCCCGGTTTGGAGATCACGAGGTCGAACACCCGGCCGGGAACGCCCCAATTGTAGGTCATGTATTGGTCCATGGTGATGGGGATGGCCTGGCTGGGGGTGGATCCCAGATATTGATTGGTACCATACAGTGTGATCGAAGCGCCCACAGGTTCGGTGTAGATCTGGAAAGCGCCGAAGATGTTCTGGGCACTGAGCAGCCCGGTCATCAGGGCCAGGCAGGCGATCAATAAAAGTCTCGGTTTCATGTCTTCCTCCTTGGGGAATGGATGATTCTACAGATAATACCTGCTCAGCCAAAAATCCTGCGCACAAAAAAACCGGCCTGAAACCGGGGGAGGATCTCAGGCAGGTCAGTTGTTGAGTTGTTACGCTTTAGAGGTTCTCTATGTTTTTCAGCGGTTTGGGCGCGGTGGCTGGAGACACCCCCTCCTGGGTCAGGTAAGCCGCGAGAGGCGATCCAACGGTGTTTCCTGCTTCATCCACGCGGAAGAGCTGCACCGGGATGCGGATGGGACGGTCGTTCTCGTGAGAGATGTATCTGCCGTCCGCGTCCTTCTGGAAGGGATCGGCGTAAAGCCAGGCCAGTCCAATGGCCGCGTTGCCGTCCTCGGCGTTCACGTTGCGGCGTTGAGAGCCGAGAGCCAAACGCTGTTCCAGCGAAAGATTGGGGGAGTTGATGCTGGAGGTTACCGTGCCGAGGCAGGTCCCGTTCTGGTAAACGCGGCGGTGGGTGGCGATGCCTTCGGACACGAAGAGGACCAGGGCCTTGCGGGGATCGGCGGTGAAACCCTTTTCCAGGGCGGCTTTGCCCACAAAGTCCGGCTTGCCCATATCCACCGCGGCGTCGAAGAGCGGAGCGTGGATGGGATTGTGCCGGGGATCGTATTCACTGCCCATCAGAGGCAGGCCGAAGGGCCCGGCGGAAATGCGGTTTTCGTCGCGCCCACCCAAACCGACCAGCATGCCGCCAAGGTCGAGGGCGAGGCTGACGATCTTTTTGAAGTCCTCCGCGGCTTTGGCCACGGGCAAATAGAGTTCCCAGCCCCAGCGGTTGGTGTAGCCGGTGCGGCTGATCAGGTAGCTGGCGCCGTCGCGCTCAAATTCATTGAAAGTGAAGTAGTTCATGTTCTTTTCCGGCTGCAGGCGGTTTTTGAGTACTTCCACGCCGTAGATCTGCTTTATCAGCTTGTAGGAGAGCGGGCCCTGGATGTCCACCTTCACCAGTTGGTCCGAGATATCGGTGGCCTCCACCTCTTCCCCATCCATTTTGCAGGCCATGATGCGGTCGATGTCCGCGATCAGTTCCTGTCCGTTCACGTGATCGGTGATGTCGTGCCCGGCATTGATCACGGCAATGAATTCCGTATCGGAGAGGCGCATGAGGATCATGTCGTCCTGCACGCCGCCCTGTTCGTTCAGCAGGAGAGTGTATTTGCAGGCTCCCACCTTCATTTCGCTCATGCGGCCCGCCAGGGCGCGATCCAGCAAGGTGGGGGCGTCCTTGCCGGTGAAACGGATCTGGGCCATGTGGTCGATGTTGTAGATGGCCAGGGTGTTGATGGCGGCAGCCTCATCCAAAACGGAAGTGAGGTAGTTCACCGCCATGTCGTATTCGCCAAAATTGCTGCGTTTGATCTCCTGGAGGGGCAGGCCCTTTTTCTGGGCCAGCAGGGGCAGATACCAGCTTTCCTCCAGTTCGTAGAGGAATGTCCTGCGGGGCACCGCCGGGAAATCGAATCCTAACTTAGCCATGATTGACTCCTTGCATGTATTTTTTAAATTTGATCTCTGAAGACGATTTGCCCGTCCAGCATTGTGAGCAGCGACGATGCCTCGAGCCAGTATTCCGGAGGCAGGGCGGTAAAATCCTTGAGGACGATCAGGTCCGCCACCTTGCCCGGGGTGAGGGAGCCGCTCCAGGACTCCGCGCCGGAAACCCGCGCCGCGCCCAGAGTGTAGGCGTGAAGGGCTTCAGGCACGCTGATGCGCTGCTCAGGTAGCCAGGCCGGTTCACGCGGATCCAGGTTCTTCCTCCGCTCCACGGCGCTGTAGATGCCCGCGAAGGGATTGATCGTCTCGATGGGGGCGTCCGAACCGAAACCCACCGGTATGCCGGCAGAGAGGATGGACCGGAAGCTGTAAGCCTCGTGCCTGATCTGGCGCCAGTGAGCTTCGATCATGTCCACGTCGTTGGCCAGATGCACGGGCTGAAGGGCGCAGTAAGCCCCACATTCCTTCAGCAGGGGGATGTCTTCAGGCCGGATGGCCTGCACATGCTCGATCCTGAAAGGGCTGGGAGCTTTCAGTCCGCTGCGTTGCAAGCGCAGCAGGGCCTGGATCACCGTGAACACCGCGCGGTCGCCAATGGCGTGCACCAGGCAGGTAAAACCGTGTTCCGCGGCTTGTTTGGCCAAAGCATGGATCTCTTCTCCGCTGTGGCGCAGAATGCCGCGATTGCCGGCGGATTGGGGATTTTCGCCAAAAATGGCACCGGTTTGCGAACCCAGCGAACCATCGGCAAAAAGCTTCAAGCCGCCCAGGCGATACCAGTGGTCGCCGCTGCCGGTGCGGAGGCCGGAATCCCGCAGGGTGGCAAACTCCTCCAGATAAAAATGGCGGCAAACCCTCAGCAACCGGCTTTGGGAGCAAAACTCCTCCAGGACCCTCGCCCCGGCGGGCACTTCCATGCTGTGAACGCTCACCAGGCCAAGCTTGTGGATCTCGCGGGCAGCCTGTTCAAGACAGCGGAGGGTTTGCTCGTCCGAGAGCGGGACAATGAACTTCTCCAGATGTTCAGAGGCAGTTTCCACCAGGATCCCGGTCGGATGACCGGCAGAGTCCATGTGGATCCGGCCGCCGGCGGGGTCCGGACTGGCAGACGATATCCCCGCGGCTTTCAGAGCCGCGGTATTGCACCAGCGGCTGTGGTAATCCTTGCTATAGAGAGCGGTGGGGGTATGGGGGAAGAATTCGTCCAGTAGTTTATGGTTCAGGGCCTGGGGCTCGTCCAGGCTGTTTTTGTCCCAGCCGCCACCCAGGATCCAGCGTGGCAGTTCCGGGTTGGTCCGCCGGTAAGTTTCCAGACGCTGACGAATCCCAGCGACGCTGGAGCAACCGGCCAGATCGATCTGGGCCCGGTTTTTGGCGTATTCTGTGAAATGCGTGTGGGTATCCGTAAAGGCCGGCAACAACAGGTTACCGCGCAAATCGATTAGCTCGAAAGGCTCCGGGGAACCGTGCTTGCAGTCGTCCAGGCTGCCGATCGCAGCGATCCTGCCTCGCGCCACCAGCAGCGAGGAGTTGAGCATCGCGCCGGGAGTCTCGCAGGTTACCAGGCGGCCGTTAGTGAAGATATAGTTCATTGATCACAAGCTCCAGCGCTGATTCCAGCTTGTTGGGGGCCACGGCGATGTTGAGCCGGATCCAGCCCCTGGCCCGCTTGCCGAAGGCCCGTCCGGGAACGCAGATCACGCCTTGGGCAGCCAGGTCCTCACAGATCTGCAGGTCATCGCCCCGCGTGCGCAGCATCAGATAGGGTCCGGCCGCGGGCGCCAAAACTTCTTTCCGCCAGGGTTTCAGCCTGTTCAAGGCAAGTTCGCGGCAGCTTTTCAACTGCTCCAGTACATCCTGGGAGGCCGCCAATCCCTCTTCCGCCAGCGCGTACACCGCCAGATGCTGGGAAAGCCAGTTGCTGCAGGTGGATACGTATTGCCGGGTCTTCACCACGGCCTCCGCCAGTTCCGGCGGCGCCACAATCCAGCCTATCCTCCAGCCGCTGAGGCAGTGCGATTTGGAGAGGCCGCCCAGCAAAAACAGATTAGATAAGCGTCCAGAGAATTCCGGCACCTTACCTGCGAAAACAAGGCGGTCATAGATCCCGTCCACGATCAAAGTGATACCGCGCTCCGAGCAGAGCCCGGCCAGGCGGTCCGCCTCCGCCTCCGTGAAGATGTGGCCCGCGGGATTGGAGGGGTGGCTGAAAACCAGGGCTTTTACTTCTGTAGTTAACAGCCTGTCCCAGAGTTTCCAATCCACACTTGAGAGATCACTTTCAAAAGGTAAACGTATAACACTGCAATCCAGCATCTTGGCGATTGCCGAATAGGCGGGATAATCCGGATCCGGAATGGCCACGCTGTCGCCGGGATCGAGCAGCGCCAGCATGCTCACGAACAGGGCTTCCTCCACTCCGTTGCAAACGCAGACGGAGGATGAAGCGCAGCCGGGATGGAGTTTGGCGACAGCTTCCCTGAGTTCAGGAATTCCGGCGTTGGGGGTGTAAACCGGGGTTTCCGTCTGCAGCAGTTCCAGCGCTTTGCTCCGCAGGGATGAAGGCAGGGGAAAGCCGAGCTCGCCCAAAGCCAGGTTGATGGCGCCGGGCGGCGCGGCCTGCATGATCCGGCGAATGAGGGAAAGTTCGATGCCCCGCAGGCGCCGGGCCTCAGTCAAAGACGGCACGCAGGTCCTGCTCGAGCTGCACGGCGTTGTCGGTCTTGGCATCGCGGTATTTAACGATCACGGGGCAATAGACCTGAAAGCTTGGATAGTTCTTCATCTGCCGGCTGCCGGGTACCACCACGGCACCTTCCGGCACGGTGAAAGAACCGCCGGGATCGCGCTGGAGGAACTCCGAGCGCACGGAATCCCAGATGGGCGTGGAAGCCGTGATCACGGTCCCGGAGGCGATCACAGCCCGTTTTTGGACCAAAATGCCTTCGTAGATGCCGGTGTTGCCGCCGATGAAGGCGTCATCCTCGATCACCACGGGGCGGGAACCTATGGGCTCCAGCACCCCGCCGATCATGGCGCCGGCGGAGAGGTGGACGTTTTTTCCGATCTGGGCGCAGGAACCCACGAGGGCATGGGAATCCACCAAAGTGCCGCTGTCCACGTAGGCTCCGATATTGATGAAGGCAGGCGGCATCACTGTCACCCCGGGGGCCACATAGCAGCCGCTGCGCGCGGAACTGCCTCCGGGCACGATCCGCACCTTGTCCGCGAGCGTGAAAACCTTCTCCGGCAGGGTGTCCTTGTCAAAAAAACTCTTGCCGGCACTCCAGGGCATTTCCGCGAGCGTCCCCATCCGGAAACCGGTGAGAATGCCCATCTTGATCCACTGATTCACTTTCCAGCCTTGCAAAGAGGGCTCGCAAGCCCTGATCCGGCCTTCGTTCAGGGCTTGGATGAAGGCCGTGAAGAGGTCTCTGTCCGCGGGAGTGTATGCCTCCGGCTTGGCCTGATAGAGGGCGGTGATGGCGTCTTGCATGGTTTAAACCTCGTTGATGGCGTGTTTGAGACGGGTAAGGGCTTCGGTCAGGACCGCGCGCGGGCAGCCGAAATTCAGCCTCTGGAAGCCCGCGCCATCGTCTCCGAATTTCAGTCCGGGATCGAGGGCCAGCCTGGCTTTGTTTACCAACAGCTCGGCGATCGCCTGATCGGAGAGGCCCAGGGCGCGAAAATCGATCCAGGCCAGATAGCTGGCCTCCGGTTTGAGCATCCGCAACTGGGGAAGTTCCCGCGCGAAAGCCTCCAGCAGGAAGTCGAGGTTGCCTTGCAGATAGGCCAGAAGCTCCTGCAGCCAGGCGTCGGAATCCCGGTAGGCGGCGATGGTGGCCTCGATTCCAAAGCTGTTGCCCATGTAGAGATGATATTTTTCGATGGCGGTGGCCAAAGGCTGGCGCAGTGAGGGATTTTTCACCAACACCACCGCGCTGGCGAGTCCGGCCAGATTGAAGGATTTGGCCGGCGAGAGGCAGCAGAGGGTGATGTCCGCGAAATCATCCAAAGCCGCCAGGGAATAAGCTTTGACGCCATCATAGGCCAGATCGGCGTGGATCTCGTCGCTGATCACTTTCACATCGTGGCGCTGGCAAAGCTGACCCATTTGGCGCAGCTCCGCCTCGCTCCAGAGCCTGCCCACGGGGTTGTGGGGACTGCAGAGGATGAACAGCTTGGCGCTTTGGAGTTTGCGTTCAAAGTCGTCGAAATCGATCTCATAGCGTCCGCCCTGCAGCAGCAGCGGCGAAGTGAGCAGGACGCGGCCCTGGTCCAGAACCGCGTTGTGGAAAGGCCGGTAAACCGGGGTCTGGATCAGCACTCCGTCTCCGGGCTGAGAAAGCACCGAAACCGCCAGGCTCACCGCGGGCATCACCCCTGGCGAGGACAGCAGCCAGTTGCGGTCAGCCTTAAGTCCATACCGATTTTCCGCCCAGTTCAGAACGGTGTCGTAAAACACTGGCAGACGCAGGTTGTAGCCAAAGACGCCGTGATCGAGCCGTTTTTGCAGGGCCTCCCTGATGGCCGGGGCCACGGGAAAATCCATGTCCGCCACCCAGAGTGAGATCAGGTCGTCGCGCCCGTAGATCATGGCAAGGGCGTCATATTTGAAGCAGCCGCTGCCACGCCGGTCGGTCAGCCGGTCAAAATCAAAGTTCATTGCCCGTCCTGGCCCTGTCTTTCCTTCACTCTGCGGATCACGCCCACCATCTTGTCCAGTTCATCGTTCAGCCTTGCCTGAGGGGCCAGGTCCGCGATGTTGTACATGATCTCCAGCATCTTGGGAAAGGAGGCGGGGCTTTTCAGGACGCGCGGTTTCCCACGGCGGTCGGTGAATTCCAGAAACATGTAGTAGGTGATCACCTTGCGCAGCTCCATGCTGCTGATCCTGTCGTATTCGATGGGCACGGAGGGCAGCAGCAGATAGCGGAACCAGAGGCATTCGGGGGTGAAGATCACGGAGTTAAGCGTGGTGAAATGCTTGAAGAGCGCGTCCAGCGAAACGAACAGCACCAGCAGGGGCACAAATTTCATCAGAAAGGGGCTGGTGTTACGGATCACAAAGAACAGCACGAAGATGCAATAGCCGGAGATCAGGCTGTGGGCCACAATGCCCAAAACCCTTTTCACCACAGGCATCCGGTAGCGCACGGGCATGCGCCCCCGCACTAAGTCGAAATTCAGCTCACGCGGCACTGATACTCTCTCCAGAGGCGGTTCACGCTTTCCAGGATCACGCTGTCGGCCGGGGCGGCGTCGAAGAGGTTGTGGCGGTCCTTGTCGCCGTGGAAATCGCTGCCGGCGGTCATGTAGAGCCCGTTGTTCTGGCAGATCTCTTTGTAGGCCTGGATCTGATACTGATAATGGTCCGGATGCCAAACCTCAAGGCCATCGATGCCCATGGCGATGAATTCCTCGATGTAGCTTTCCTTTTCCAGCTTGCCCGGATGGGCGATCAGCGCGAAGCCTTGCGCCTCGTGGATCACCCTGATGGCGTCTGGAACGGAAAATTCCGGCTTGGGCGAATAGGCGGGTTTGTCGTTGCCGATATATTTGTCGAAAGCTTCGTTTTTGGAGTGCACATAGCCGCGGTCAACCAGGATCTGCGCGATGTGCGGTCGCACGATCAGTTCGCGGCTGCCGGCCACGGCCACCACTTCATCCAGGGTGAGTTCCAAGCCCAGGTCGGCCAGTTTGTCGATCATCCGGATGGCCCGTTCCCGCCGGCCGATCAGATACATTTCCATCATCTCCACCAGCGAGGGGGATTCCAGATTTACCCCCAGGGCGAGGATGTGGACGTCGGAGCCTTCATGATCAGAGCTGATCTCCATCCCAGGCAGGATCCGCAGCGGCGCAACGTCTTCCGGAAGCATCCGGTAGGCGTCTCCGGTATCGTGATCCGTAATGGAGATCAGGTCCAGTCCGATTTGCCGAGCACGACTGACCAGCTGCGCAGGACTGAGCAATCCATCTGAAACGTTGGTGTGCAGATGGAGATTGATGCGCTTGATGGGATCTATATTCTTGACGATCATAATCTCTTTTCTATTGACGTAATTCTGGCTACCCAAAAATCGTCAATGATTTTTTTATGATCATGACCCCTGCCGGGGGAAATGGATCCGCAAGCTCAAGGAGAAACCGATGGAATACGATCCGCTCAAAGACCGCGCCGCCCGTGTGATCAGGATTTGGCCTGCCGCCCGCGCGCTTTTCTACCGCGCCCTGGACCTGCTGCTGCTGCGGCAACGCCACGTGAAACGCGCCCTAAGCCAGCACTTTCCCTCCGCGCGAGGGTTTCGCCACTACGACGCCGGAGCAGGTTTCTGCCAGTATTCCTGGCATGTGCTGAAGCACTATCCCACCGCCAAAGTCTTTGCCAGCGATCTCAAGCGCGATTACCTGGAGGATTTTGCCCGCTACGCCAAACAGCGCTTTCCCGGCCGTTTCTCCTGGCAGCAGGCCGACCTGCAGACCTTCACGCCGCGCAATTCCTATGATCTGGTTACC
The DNA here is from genome assembly GCA_020532085.1 of Candidatus Cloacimonadota bacterium. NCBI lineage: Bacteria > Pseudomonadati > Candidatus Cloacimonadota > Candidatus Cloacimonadota bacterium. The sequence goes on from JAJBAV010000033.1 coordinate 27,450, forward strand.
GCGATCGACATCCTGGAACACATTCCGGACGACCTGGCCGTGCTGCGCAATTTCCACAGCGCGATGGCGGCAGGCGGGATCCTGATCATCTCCACACCCTCGGATACCGATGAGGCGGCCAAATTCACCTCTGAGCACGTCCGCCCCGGCTACAACAAGGCCGAACTGGAGGATAAACTGCGCGCCAGCGGCTTCGCCATCCTGGAAAGCAAATACAGCTACGGCGCTTGGGGCAGCCTGTCCTGGCGCCTGCTGATGAAGCATCCGCTCATCCTGATCGCCAAAAGCAAGCTCTTCCTGCCGCTCCTGCCACTGTATTACCTTTTGATCTATCCCTTGGCGGAGATCCTGATGCGCCTGGACCTCAAAGGCAATAACAAAACCGGCACCGGGATCATCATTGTGGCCCAAAAAAAGCCCTGACTCCGCTGGCAAAAACCCACGTCGTCCCCAATATCAATACGGTATCAATACGGAATCAATACGGATTTCATCCGTAATGATTCCGTATTGATACCGTATTGATATTTCAGACTGTTGACAAAGCTCCACAATACCCCATGAAATAATTAAAAAATATGCAAGAAAAAGCTTGACAAGAAATTGGCTTATTATATTGTGGCGCTATTAAATATGTGATTCAAGTTGGTGCCCAAT
>JAJBAV010000034.1 GCA_020532085.1 Candidatus Cloacimonadota bacterium
AAAAGCGCAAAATGTGTGGATAACTGAGCTTTTTCAGGGTTCATGTTGAGAATATTTGAAAAAATTGTGGATAACTACAAAGTAGATCCTGGAAAGCTGGACTCTTTGGTATTACGCAAAGGTCTTTGTCTGTTAGTTTTGTCAAAACCATCAAAACAAAGAGCGGGATCTGGCTCAACCTTTTTCTTCATCTGCCGTTACCTATTTTACACCAACCTTTGAGACGCTACCAGGACGGACATTGGGGCGGTGAAAGGCTGGTGATAGATATATGGACTTGCTTGCGGTCCTTGAAATCTACTTCTTTTACCCATTCAACAGAATATCCTTGCAGTTTTAACAACACATCGGATATTTGGTCCTCGAGAGGAACTTGCATGAGACACTCCTTTTGTGGTTATTAGCAGTGTCATTAAAAACCATGCCTTGTTCCTCTCAAGTTTTTTCTACCCACCATAATTGAACTTGAGCCATCTGTAAGTGTACGAGGGGTTCCGCCGCGGCTGAAGCCGCGCCTCCACACCCTCGCTATCGTTATGTCGCCCTCCGGGCTTTACCCACCCGGTTTGAAAGAGAGCCGAAAAGGTATGCTGCAAGCCCTCTCAGTGGATCAGTTCCCCTGTTTTGCCGTACCCATACGAACCCAGCCTCCCTTTTGACGCTCCATTCGATATTGTAAAAAAACCCGGGACCGAGATCCCGGGTTTTATGTTTTGGGTCAAGGACACCAAGGCTGGTCTATTTATTGAGGTCCTTGGCCTTGATATGGTCTTTTTTGGGGGTCACAGCCGCTTCCTCCACAAACTGGATGATGGCCATGGGGGCAGAATCGCCTCTGCGGAAGCCGGCTTTGACCACGCGGGTGTATCCACCCTGGCGGGTGGCAAAGGCAGGGGCGATCTCGGTGAAGAGTTTCTTCACGAGGGTGCGGTTGCCCAGCACACTGTAGGCCAGACGGCGGGAGTGGACGGTATCGTTTTTCCCGTAGGTGACCACGCGCTCAACGTAGCCGCGGAGTTCCTTGGCTTTGGCGAGGGTGGTGGTGATCTGGCCGTGTTCGATCATGGATTTCACAAGGTTGCAGATCATCAGGCGGCGGGCGTCCATTTCGCGCCCGAATTTTCTTCCTTCATCTCTATGTCGCATTTTTCACCTTCTTTTTGGAGGGGGGAACCGGTTTGCGGGGCGGGGCGGGAACCTCGTCCTCGGGCTCGGCGGGAGCGGGCGTTTCCTCCACTTTCTGTTCTTCGGGGGTGTCTTCAGATTTGATGCCGCGGCTTCTGGCGTCGCGGATCTGGCCGTAAATGCCGTCCACATCCATGCCCAGATGCAGGTCGTATTTCTTCAGCTTCAGCATGATCTCCTCGAGGGATTTCTTGCCGAAGTTGCGGAATTTGAGCATCTCCGCCTCGGACTTGGAGACCAGTTCGCCAATGGTTTGGATATTGGCGGCGTCGAGGCAGTTGGCGGCGCGGACGGTGAGCTCGATCTCGCGCACGGGCAGGGAAAGGATGCGTTCCTTTTCTTCCAGGTCGGGATCGAGATGGACGTCACGGATATATTCCGGCTCGGTTTCGAAGCGGCAGATCTTGCCCACCATGTCGCGCAGGATCTTGGCGGACAGGAAAAGGGCGATGATGGGCTCGACGGAGCCGTTGGAATGGATCTCGAGGATGAGCTTGTCGAAGTTCATGCGTTCTTTCACGCGCTGGTGGGTAACGCTGAAATTGACCTTGAGGATGGGCGAATAGACGGAATCGATGGGAATGAATCCGACGGGCTTTCCTTCAGGGTTCTGGCGGTCGGCGGAGACATAGCCGCGGCCGTTTCCGACGATCAGTTCCAGCTTGAAATCGACGTCCTCGGTGACTTCCAGCAGGTAGAGGTCCTTGTTGATGATCCGGACGTTCGGGTTGTCCTGGATCTTGGCGGCGGTGACCACGCCTTTGCCCTTGTGCTCGAGCACCAGGGAGACCTCATCCACGGAGGAGGAATAGATCACCAGCTGCTTGAGGCGCAGGATCAGGTCGATGTAGTCCGAATTCGTGCCGGGAACGGGAGTGAATTCGTGGTGGAGACCTTCGATGCGGACAAAGCGCACGGCCGAGCCCTGGATCGAGGAGAGGAGCACACGGCGCAGGGTGTTGCCGATGGTGGTCCCAAATCCCGGTTCCAGCGGGCCGATCTCGAACCTGCCGAATTGGTGGGAATAGGTTTCCCTGTCGTAATCCACGTTTTCGGGCATTTGCAGGGGTTCCAGGTATAGCATATTGACTCCTTGCTGGATCAGCGTTTATTTGGAGTAGAACTCAACGATGAGGCGCAGGTCGACAGTATTGGGTATTTCCGCCGCCGGAGGGACGTTCACGAACTGTCCGCGCATGTTATCCTTGTCCACGGTAAGCCAGGGAAAGGGAGAGCTGGCTTCGGAGTTGTTCCAGGCCTCGGCGAGGGGTTTGATGCCCTTGCTTTTGGGGCGGACTTCGATGATGTCGCCGTCCTTGAGCAGATAGGAAGGGATGTCCACCTTTTTGCCGTTGACCATGAAATGTCCGTGGTTAACGAACTGGCGGGCCTGCATCCTGGTGGTGGCAAAGCCGAGGCGGTAAACTGTGTTGTCCAGTCTGCGCTCCAGCATCTGCAACAGGTTGTCGCCGGTGACGCCGCCCATTTTGGCGGCTTTCACGAAGTAGTTGCTGAACTGCTTTTCCAGCAGGCAATAGATGTTTCTAAGCTTCTGTTTCTCGCGCAGGTGGATGGAATAGTCGCTGGGCTTGCGGCGCATGTTTTTGCCGTGCTGCCCAGGGGGGAATTTGCGCCGGTTCAGGATCTTGTCGTATTTGGCGGTGCCAAAGATGTTTTCGCCGAATTTACGGCAGAGTTTCGCTCTTGGTCCGGTATATCTGGCCATGATTTCCTCGCTTATATCCTTCTGGTTTTGGGCGGACGGCAGCCGTTGTGGGGAATGGGGGTGGCGTCCTTGATCATGGTGACTTTCAAGCCCGAGGCGTTGACCGCCCGGATGGCGGATTCCCTGCCGCTGCCGGGACCGCGGACGATAACGCCCACGCGGGTGATGCCCATGTCCAGGCCGGCTTTGGAAACTTCGGTGGCGGCCAGCTGCGCCGCGAACGGCGTGGCCTTGCGGGAGCCCTTGTAGCCAACTCTCCCGCCGCTGGACCAGGTGAGGACGTTTCCAGACCGGTCGGTGAGGGAAATGATCGTGTTGTTGAAACTGGAGTGGACGAACACGATGCCTTCGTCGAAGGACAGGCGGACGCGTTTTTTCTTGGTTCTGGTTTTTTTAGCCATTGGTCAAATCACTCCTATTTCTTCTTTTTGATGGCGCCGGCGCGGGGGCCTTTACGGGTGCGGGCATTGGTGTGGGTGCGCTGTCCGCGGACAGGCAGGCCGCGTTTGTGGCGCATGCCGCGGTAGCTGCCGATCTCCATCAGGCGTTTGATGTTCATGGCCACCTGGGTGCGGAGGGCGCCTTCAACCACATAGTCGTTCTGAACTATGTCGCGGATGATCTTTTCCTCTTCGATGGAGAGGTCCTCCACCTTTTTGGTCTCATCGATGTTGGCCTTGCGGCAGATATCTTTGGCGATGGTGGGACCGATCCCGTAGATATATGTGAGGCCTATGAACAGACGTTTGTTTTTGGGGATTTCTATACCTGCAATGTGTGCCAAGTTGGTCCTCCTTAACCCTGTCTCTGTTTGTGTTTGGGGTTGGAACTGCAGATAACACGGATCACGCCGTGGCGTTTGATTATGCGGCAGTCTTTACAGACTATCCGGACTGATGATCTCACTTTCATTATCGTCTCCTTGCAAGAGTGCAGTGCTTCCTGCAATGCATGTTTATTTATAGCGGTAGGTGATCCGGCCGCGGGTGAGGTCGTAGGGGGAAAGCTCCACCTTGACCTTGTCGCCGGGCAGGATCCGGATGTAGTGCATCCGCATTTTGCCGGAGCTGTGGGCCAGGATCTCGTGGCCGTTCTCCAGCTGAACCTTAAAAGTGGTGTTGGGAAGGGCGTCGGTGACGATGCCTTCCACTTCGATAACGCCGGTTTTACTCATATGTGCTCCTTCAGGCCTGGGTGAGGATCTCGGGCTGGTCATCGGTGACGATGATGGTGTGTTCGAAATGCGCCGAGAGGCTGCCGTCGGCGGTGAAAAACTCCCAACCTTTTTCTTTGACGCGGTTGGTGCCGATATTTACCATGGGTTCGATGGCGAGGGTCATGCCGCTTTGGAGGCGGGGACCCCTGCCGGGTTGGCCGGAATTGGGGATCTGGGGCTCTTCGTGGAGCTGGCGTCCCACACCGTGTCCGGTGAGGTTGTCGGCCACGAAATAGCCCTGCTCCTGCACGTAGGAGCCAATGGCGTGGGAGATGTCGCCAACCCTGCGGCCCGGGATGGCGGCGGCAATTCCGCGGCGAAGGGCTTCGGAGGTTACCTCCAGCAGCCGGCGCGCATCAGCCGAGATATCGCCCACGGCATAGGTGCGGGCGGCGTCGGCGTAATAGCCGTCTTTCACGGCTCCCACATCGATCCCGATGATATCGCCGGGGCGCAGGATCACCTGCCGGGAAGGAATGCCGTGCACGATGCCGGAATTGGGCGAGGTGCACAGTGTTCCCGGAAAGGGGTTCAAGCCTGGGACCGTATAGCCCTTGAAGGCCGGTTTGGCGCCCCTGGACACGATGAAATCGTGGGCAAAGGCATCCAGGTCCCAGGTGCTGATCCCGGGCGCGATCATCCCGGCCAGCTCATCCAGCAGTTCGCCGATGATGCGGCAGGAGACGCGCATTTTATCCAGTTCAGCAGGTGATTTGCGTATGATCATATCAGCTTGAGCGTCCGCGAAGTTTTCCTTTCTTCATGAAGCCGTCATAGTGGCGCATCACGAGGTGGGATTCGATCTGGCGGAGAGTGTCCAAAGCCACGCCGACCACGATGATGAGTCCCGTGCCGCCGAAATAGAAGGGCAGCTTGAAGATATGGGTCATCATCTCAGGCATCAGGGCCACAAAGGCGAAGAATACAGCGCCGGGCAGCGTGATGCGGGTGAGCACCGAAGAAATGTATTCCGCGGTTTTCTTGCCGGGTTTCTTGCCCGGGATGTGGCCGCCGTATTTGACCATGTTTTCCGCCATTTCGGTGGGATTGAGCACCAAAGCGGTGTAGAAATAGGCGAAGAAGATGATCAGGCCAACGTAGATGATGGTGTACACCCAGTGTCCGGGCGTGAACATCGTGCGCAGGCTGTACCAGAAGGTGCCGGCCTCGGCTTCTCCACCCTGGAAGAGGGTGATCAGCGTGGCCGGGAACATGAGGATCGACTGCGCGAAAATGATGGGGATCACGCCGGCGGTGTTCACACGCAGGGGAATGTAGGTGCTCTGCCCGCCATAGACCTTGCGGCCCACGATGCGCTTGGCATACTGGACCGGGATCTTGCGGATGGCTTCCGTCACGAAGATGATCGCCGCGGTTACCGCGACCATCACGGCGATGGCCGCCAGGGAGATGAGAACCCCGGAGAAGCTGTTGAAGCGGGTGCGGAAGAGGTTGATGAAACCTTCCGGGTAGCGGGCGATGATGCCGGCGAAGATGATCAGCGAAATGCCGTTGCCGATCCCGTACTCGGTGATCTGCTCTCCCAGCCACATCACGATCATGGTGCCGGTGATCAGGGTGATCACGCCCGTGAGGTGGAAGAGGAAGTTCGCCTGAGGCACCACGGGACCGCCGGTCCCGGACATGTTGACCAGGCCCACGGTGATCGTGATGGCATTGAAGGCGGCCAGGGCAACCGTGAAATAACGGGTGATCTGGTTCATCTTCTTCTGGCCATCGGCCCCTTCCTTGCGCAGCTTTTCAAAATAGGGAATGATGCTGCCGAGGAGCTGGATCACGATCGAGGCCGTGATGTAGGGCATGATGCCCAGGGCAAAGATCGAGGCCCGCTCGAAGTTGCCGCCCACGAAGAGGTTCAGCAGATCGAAAAGCCCACCGGACTGGCTCTTGAAGAAAGAGCTCAGCTGCACCGCGTCGACCCCGGGTATGGGAATGAAGCTACCCAGGCGATACAGCACCAGCAGCAGGGCCGTGATCAGGATCTTCTTGCGCAGGTCCGGGATGCGGAAGATGTTCGCGATGGTCTTGAACAACTTACACCACCTCTGCCTTGCCGCCGTTCGCTTCGATCAATTGGATGGCGCGCTGGGAAAAAGCGTGGGCCTTGATGTGAACGGTCTTGGTGAATTCTTCGCTTACACTGGCCAGAACTTTGACGGGGTATTTTCCCTTTTTGCCTTTCACGGGAACCAGGCCCATCACTTCCAGCCGGCTGATATCAAATTCCGCCTCGTCCAGTCCCATGAGGCGGGAAAGGTTGAGCACGCGGTAGTTCTTGCGGAAGGCGTTTTTGAAGCCCCGCTTGGGCAGACGGCGGTTCAGGGGCATCTGGCCGCCTTCGAACCAGGCGGGAACGTTGCCGCCGGCGCGGGCTTTTTTACCCTTGTGGCCGCGGCCGGCCTGGTGTCCCTGGCCTGTGCCCTGGCCTTTGCCGAGGCGTTTTTTGGCTTTCTTGCCTGCGGGTTTGCCAAGATTGGAAAGGGTCAGCATGTCATTCTCCCTTTTCTTCTTCTACTTTGAGCAGGTACGATACTTTGTTGATCATACCGCGGATGCAGGGATTGTCGTCATGAACCCTGGTTTTGCCGGGACTGCCCAGCCCCAGGGACTTGATGATCCGTTTATGGTTTTCTTTACGGTTGATGGTACTGCGAACTTGGGTCAGCCTGAGTTTCATTTTTCCTCCCGGCCCGTGATCTCGGCCACGGATTTGTTGCGCAGGCGGGCGATGTCGTTCAGGGTGCGCATGGACTTGAGTCCATTGATGGTGGCTTTCACCACGTTGCAGGGGGTGTTCGAGCCCAGGGATTTGCAAAGGATGTTCTGGATCCCGGCCGCCTCAAAGATGGCGCGGGCGGTTCCGCCGGCGATGACGCCGGTACCCTGGGAGGCGGGCTTCATCATCACCCGGCTGGCGCCGAAACGGGCCACGATCTCGTGCGGGATGGTGCCTTTGATGATGGGCACAGTGAACATCGATTTGGTGGCTTTTTCCTTGGCTTTGCGGATGGCATCGGCAATTTCGTTGGCCTTGCCGTCTCCCACGCCGATCTTGCCGGCGCGGTCGCCCACCACAACGATGGCGCTGAAACTGAAGTTACGTCCGCCTTTCACTACTTTGGCCACACGCTTGGTATCGATCACTGTCTCAAACAGTTTTTCTTCATCGGGCAGGTTATGTTCGTAATTCAAGTTTCCTCCTTCAGAAATCAAGGCCGGCCTTGCGGGCGCCTTCAGCCAGGGCTTTCACCCGGCCGTGATATTTGTAGCCGGCGCGGTCGAAGGCTATCTTCGAAATGCCGGCGGCGATTGCTTTTTCGCCCAGTTTCTTTCCCACTTCAAAGCCCTGCTCGGTCTTCTTGCCGCTGGGGGCAAGCTCGAGGTCCTTGCTCCGCGAGGAGGCGGACATCAGGGTCTGGCCAGTGGTGTCGTCGATGATCTGGGCATAGATGTGTTTCAGGCTGCGGAAAACCACCAGGCGGGGGCGTTCGGTGGTGCCGCGCAGTTTTTTGCGGATGGCGGCACGGCGACGGCTGCGAAGGGCGTGTTTGGCTATGTTGCTGGGTGTTATCATTTTGGGCTCCTCGCTTTACTTGGTCCCGGCTTTTCCGGCTTTGATGGTTACTTTCTCGTCCACGTAGCGCACACCCTTGCCCTTGTAATTTTCAGGCGGACGGCAGGAACGCACTTCGGCGGCGAAGTGGCCGACGAGTTGTTTGTCGATGCCTTTGATGCGGATGATGCTCTGCAGGTCGGAGCGGACGGTTTTGGAACGGGGCACGGCCTCGGCTTCCACGGTCAGTCCTTCCGGAACTTCCAGCATGATGTCGTGGGAATAGCCCAGGCTGAGTCTCAGCCAGGGTCCCACCCGCTCGGCGGAATATCCGGTCCCGATCACGTTCAGGGTCTTCAGGTAGCCGTCGGCCACGCCGATGACCATGTTTTGGATCAGGGCCCGGGTGAGTCCGTGCACGGCGCGCTGGGTCTTGCTGTCGTCGCTGCGCTTCACGTTGATGACGCCGTCCTCGAGCTCCACGCTCATGCCCGGCATCAGTTGGTAATGCAGTTCGCCCAGTTTTCCCTTCACGTGGATGACATTGTCTTTCACTTCCACTTTGGTGTTGGCGTCAAATTTGACGGGGGCTTTTCCTATGCGTGACATGTGTAAAAACCTCCTACCAAACCTTGCAGACGTATTCGCCGCCAACGCGGTTCAGCCTGGCGTCGCGGTCAACCATCACCCCCTGGGAGGTGGAGATCACCGCGCAGCCGGTGTTGTTGTACACGCTGGGGATCTTGTCGGCCTTCACATACACGCGCCTGCCCGGCTTGGAAATCCTCACCAGTCCCTGAATGATGGGCTTGCCATCATTGGTATAGCGAAGATTCACCAGGATGCGGCGGTAGTTTATTTTCTGTTCCGGATCTTTGTCGAGAACCTGGACACTGTTCACGAAGTTTTCCGCGGCGAGGATCTTGGTCAGCGCCTCCACGAGGCGGCTGTGATTCACGATCACCTGCGGATGTCCGGCACGATATGCATTGCGGATCTTGGTCAATGCATCAGCTATCGGATCGCTTACGCTCATTCGTATGCTCCTTTGTTTACCAGCTGGATCGGGTGATCCCGGGGATGTGGCCCTGGGACGCGTATTTGCGGAAACACAGGCGGCACATGCCGAAATCGCGCATGTAGGCCCTGGGGCGTCCGCAGATCTTGCAGCGGTTGTATTTTCTAACTTTGAATTTGGGTGTTCTTTGTTGTTTCAGGATCAGTGATTTCTTGGCCATCGATTCTCCTTATTCACCGCGCTGGAAGGGCATTCCAAGCTCCCGCAGCAGTTCGCGGGCCTCGTCGTCGGTATGCGCCGTGGTCACAATGTTGATGTTCATGCCGCGTACGGCGTCGATCTTGTCGTACTCGATCTCCGGGAACACGGTCTGTTCCTTGATGCCGAGGGAGAAATTCCCCCTGCCGTCGAAAGAATCGGCCGGGATCCCGCGGAAATCGCGCATGCGGGGGATCACGATGGCCACCAGGCGATCGAAGAACTCATACATGATCTCATCACGCAGGGTCACTTTGCAGCCGATGGGCATGCCCTGGCGCAGCTTGAAATTGGATATGGACTTGCGGGCCTTGGTGATGATCACCTTGCGTCCGGCGATCTGTTCCAGGTCCTTCACCGCGTTGTCCAGCAGGGCTTTGTTTTGGGTGGCGGCGCCAACGCCCATGCTCACCACGATCTTGTCCAGACGCGGCACCTGATGGGGGTTCTTGTAGGCAAAGCGTTTTTGCAGCGCCGGAACCACGGCTTTACGATACTGTTCTTTGATTCTGTTCATGCGGTCCTCTCCTACAGCTCGTCGCCGGATTTTTTGCACACGCGGATGCGGTGGCCTTCGCGGACTTTGATCACCGGCTTGGAAACCGTGTTCAGCTTTTCGTTGAAGAGCATCACGTTGGAAGCGTTGATGGGCGCTTCCATGGAGATGATGCCGCCCTGGGGGTTGTTCTGGGAGGGCTTGGCGTGTTTCTTGATCATGTGCACTTTTTCCACGATGACCCGGTTGGTCTTGGGATAAGCTTTCAGCACGCGGCCTTTGCGGCCTTTGTCGTTGCCGCTGATCACGATCACGTAGTCGCCTTTCTTGAGTTTCAGTTTATCTGGCATCACTATACTCCTACAGCACTTCCGGGGCCAGCGAAACGATCTTCATGTAGTGGTTCTCGCGCAGTTCGCGGGCCACCGGTCCGAAGATGCGCGTCCCCTTGGGATCGTGCTTTTCGTCGATGATAACGGCGGCGTTGTCGGCAAAACGGATGTAGGATCCGTCCGCGCGTCTGATCTCTTTCGCGGTGCGAACGATCACGGCGCGTTCCACGCTGCCTTTTTTAACTTTGCCACCCGGGGTGGCCGACTTGATCGCAACAACTATGACGTCGCCAACGCTGGCGTATTTACGTCTGGTGCCGCCGAGCACTTTGATGCACATGGCTTTTTTGGCACCGGAGTTATCGGCGATATTCAATATCGTTTGGGCTTGAATCATTCCAAAACTCCCATCTTACTTGCTGCGCTCTACGATCTTGTGCAGGGCCCAGCGTTTGCGGGCACTCATGGGGCGCGATTCCACGATCTGCACCGTGTCGCCTTCATGAGCTTCGTTGTTCTCGTCGTGGGCCATGAATTTCTTATGCCGGCGCACGGTCTTTTTATACAGCGGGTGGATGTACTGGCGCAGAACGCGGACCACGATGGTCTTGTCGTTCTTGTCGCTCACCACCACACCCTGTTTGATCACTTTACGGGTATCAGCCACGTTCACCTCACTTCCTTTGCTTTGAGCACTGTATTGATGCGGGCGATGTCTTTTCTCACGATGCGCAGGCGATCCGTCCGGTCCAGCAGGTTCTTGGATTTCTGAAAGCGCAGGTTGAAAAGCTCCACGCGCAGTTCCTCGAGCCTGTTGTGAAGGTCTGTCACCGTCATTTCGCGGATCTCATCGATCTTCATAATTCAACTCCTTCGCGGGCGATCACGCGGGTCTTGATCGGAAGCTTGTGCGAAGCAAGGCGCATGGCTTCCTTGGCGATCTTCACGTCCACGCCTTCGAGTTCGAACAGGACGCGGCCGGGGCGGACCACAGCCACCCAGTATTCGGGAGCGCCCTTGCCTTTGCCCATGCGGGTTTCGGCCGGTTTGCTGGTGATCGGCTTGTCCGGAAATATCCGGATCCACACTTTGCCTACGCGCTTCATGTGCCTGGTGATGGCGATACGCGCGGCCTCTATCTGGCGGCTGCTGATGAAGGCGTCTTCCAGGGCGATCAAACCGTAGTCGCCGAAGTCGATGTTGCTGCCGCTCCAGGCCAGCCCGTTGCGGCGGCCCTTCATCATCTTGCGGTGTCTTACTTTTTTTGGTGCTAACATTTACCTTCTCCTATCCCAGGATGTCGCCCTTGTAGATCCACACCTTGATGCCGATCACGCCGTAGGTGGTGTTGGCTTCCACGGTGGCGTAGTCGATGTCGGCACGCAGGGTGTGCAGCGGGGTGCGGCCCTGTTTGTAGCGCTCGGTGCGCGCGATCTCAGCTCCGCCAAGGCGGCCGGAAACCTGAACTTTCACGCCCAGGGCCCCTTCTTTGATCACGTTGCGGATGGCCAGCTTCATGGCCCGGCGGAAAGCGACGCGCTCTTCCAGCTGACGGGCGATCTCAAGACCCACCAAACGCGAGTCCAGCCACATCTTGTCGATCTGCTCGATGTTGATGGAGACCGTGATCGGGTTCTTGCGGTTCTTGTTGATCAGAACGTTCAGCTCGTTGCGCAGGCGGTCGATGTCCTCGCCTTTTTTGCCGATGACCAGGCCGGGGCGGGCGGTGTGGATGTCGATGGTGATCGAGTTGGTCTTGCGGGATATCTGCACCCGGGAGACCATCTTCTGGTCCAGGCGTTTGTGGATGTATTTGCGGATCTGGATGTCTTCCTGGAGAAAATCCACATAGGTGGCACCCTGGGCGAACCAGATCGATTCGGTGTCTTTATTCACACCGAGGCGGTACAGAATGGGGTGTATCTTTTGTCCCAAGGTATTCCTCCTATTCCTCTATTGTCTTTATTTCCAGAGCGATGTGGCAGGTCTGTTTGCGGATCATGAAGGCCCGCCCGTGCGATCTGGGCATGTAACGTTTCATCTGGGGGCCCGAATCGGCCATGGCCTCGGTCACGTAGACCCGGCTGAGGTCGAGCTTGGGCTCCTTCACCTGGGCGTTGGCCACTGCCGAGGCCAGCAGCTTGCCGATCGGCTTGGCTGCGGCCCGGCGTGAGAATTGCAGGATGCCCTGAGCTTCGGGAACGCTCTTGTAGCGGATCTGATCCAGGACCAGACGGGCTTTGCGGGCGGAACCGCGGGCAAAACGGAGTTTGGCTGTTGCTTCCATTATCGATGCTCCTTATTTACCCTTTTTCTTGTCTTTGTGGCCACGGTAGGTGCGCGTCGGCGAAAACTCGCCCAGTTTGTGCCCCACCATGTTTTCGGTCACATACACCGGCACAAACTTATGTCCGTTGTGCACCGAAAAAGTATGTCCGATAAAAGAGGGTATGATCATGGAACGGCGGGACCAGGTCTTGATCACGTTTTTCTTACTGTCGGCGTTCAGAACTTCCACTTTCTTCAGCAGATGATCGTCAACAAAGGGACCTTTCTTGATTGAACGTGCCATTGTTTCCTTCCTTTATCTCTTCTTCACAGCTTTCACGATATATTTATCGGAATACTTGCGGGTTTTGCGGGTTTTGCCGCCCTTGGCCGGCTTGCCCCAGGGGGACACGGGATGGCGTCCACCGGAGGATTTGCCTTCGCCGCCGCCCATGGGATGGTCGACGGGATTCATCACCACGCCGCGCACGGTGGGACGGATGCCCATCCAGCGTTTGCGGCCGGCTTTGCCCAGTTGGATCAGGTTGTGGTCCTGATTGCTCACCTGGCCCATGGTGGCCAGGCATTCCTTGCGGATCAGATGGACGTCGTTCGAGGGCATTTTCACGTGCACGTAGTCGCCGTCTTTGGCCACAACCTGGCCGTAGGCGCCGGCGGAACGGGCGATCTGGCCTCCGCGGCCTTTCTTCAGCTCGATGTTGTGCACGGTGGAGCCCAGCGGAATGCGTTCCAGGGGCAGCGTGTTGCCGAGGGCGATCTCAGCTTCCGGGCCGGACATCACTTTCGCGCCCACGGCCAGGCCTTCGGGAGCGATGATGTAGCGTTTTTCGCCGTCCACATAGTGCAGCAGGGCGATGCGCGCGGTGCGGTTCGGATCGTATTCGATGCTGGCGACTTTGGCGGGAATGCCAAATTTGTCGCGCTTGAAATCGATCACGCGGTAGTGGCGGCGGTGGCCGCCTCCGCGGTGGCGGCAGGTGATCCTGCCCCGGTTGTTGCGGCCGCCGGTTTTGCGCACTGGCTTGAGCAGCGATTTTTCCGGAGAGTCAGTGGTGATCTCGGTAAAGGTGTAGCCCGTGCGGAACCGCATGCTGGGAGTGGTGGGTTTGTATTTCTTGATTCCCATTTTTCAGCTCCTTATGCCTCGAAATCGGCGATCTTGTCGCCGGCCCTCAGGGTCACGATGGCTTTTTTCCAATCCGGCCGTTTGCCGCTGTAGCGTCCCAAACGTTTGGGTTTGCCCAGCATCCGGATGGTATTTACGTCCAGCACTTTCACCGAAAAGATCTTTTCGATGGCGTGCTTGATCTCGATCTTGTTGGCGTTGATGCTCACCTTGAAGGAGTAGGTGTTCGTGCGCTCCATCTGGTTGGAGCTCTTCTCGGTGATGATCGGGGAAATGATTATGTTGCGCGGATGGATCATTTGCTGAATACCTCCTCGACTTTATTGAGGGCTTCCTGGGTCATCAGGATGTAGCTGCTGTTCAGGATCTCGTAGGCGTAAAGGCTGTCGGCGGCGTCGGTGATGACGTCCGGCAGGTTCGTGAAGGATTTCACGGTGGGCTGGTGATGTCCGTCCGTGACCACCAGTTTGCGGCCTCTTTCCGGGATCATTTTGCCCAGCAGGTCCAGCGCCTTTTTGGTGTTCGGGGTGTCAAAATCCAGCTTGTCCACGATGAAGACGCGGCCTTCGCGGGCCCGGTCGGTGAGGGCGACCTTGAGGGCCATGCGCTTCTTGGTGCGCGGGATGGGACGGTACCAATCCTTCGGCAGGATCGCGAATGCGCGGCCACCGTGAACCCGGACCGGGCTGCGGCGGCTGCCCACGCGGGCGTTGCCGGTGCCTTTCTGTTTGAACAGCTTGCGGGTGCTGCCGGCGGTCATGGCGCGGTTCTTCTTTTGCACCGTGCCCTGGCGCTGATTGCCCAGGTACATGGTGACAACCTCGTGCAGCAGCACTTTCGGGGAGTTCACGTCCACGTCAAAAATGTTGGCCGGAAGTTCTATCTCTTCCATCCGATCGCCGAGGGAGTTGAATTTTATTGCTTTAACCATGTTCTGCTCCCTATTGTTCCTTGTGGATGGTGACCAGGGAATTGCGATGGCCGGGCACCGCGCCTTTCACCATGATCAGGTTTTGTTCGGCGTCCACTTTCACCACCTGCAGGTGGCGCACGCTCACCTGGCGGTTGCCGTGCTGGCCGGCCATCTTCATGCCTTTCAGCACGCGCGAGGGCTGGGCGCACTGGCCAATGGAGCCGCCGCCGCGGAAGGATTCGTGCACGCCGTGCGAGGCCATGAAGCCGGAAAATCCGTGCCGCTTCATCACGCCGGTGTAGCCGTGGCCCTTGGAATTGGCGCGCACACAGACGGTCTCGTCCGGTGTGAACCAGTCCACTTTCAGCTCGCTGCCCACCTCGTAGTCATCGACCTGCTGGCCGAAGGCGGGGCGGAATTCGCGCAGATAGCGGAAAAAGGGGCTCTCGCTTTTCTTGAAATAACCCTTGAGCGGCTTGTTCACACGCTTTTCAGGCAGTTCTTCGTAACCCATTTGCAGGGCTTCATATCCGTGCAGATCCTTGCTGCGCTTGCAAACCACGCGGCAGGGTCCGGCCTGGATCACCGTTACGGGGATCAGCTTGCCGTTGTCGTCAAAGATCTGCGTCATGCCAATTTTTTTACCGATTAGTCCCAGCATGCTCAGCTCCTTGTATTGGCTTTGATCTCCACGTGCACGCCAGCCGGCAGGCTCAGCTTCTTCAAAGCGTTGGTGGTCTGCTGGGTGGGGTTCATGATGTCGATCAGACGCTTGTGGACCAGCATTTGGAATTGGTCCTGGGATTTCTTGTCGGCGTGGGGCGAACGCAGGATCGTGTACAGGGTCTTGTCTGTGGGCAACGGGATCGGGCCGATGACCTTGGCGCCGGTATTGCGGGTGCTTTTCACAATTTCCGCCACAGATTGGTCCAGTAAACGATGATCGTAGGCCTTAAGCTTTATCCGGATGCGGTTTTCGGATTTACTCACTGGTTCCTCCACAATTTAAACAGAAAATCCCCGTCGGGCTCATGCCCCCCGTTGCCGGGAAGCAGCGCCGCGGGCGGGCGTGTTCTGCTAAATTTGCTTTCAGGTTGGCGGGGCAAAAAGCTCTCGCTTCCACCCCTGCGATACTCGTACGAGCATCCCGTAAACAGGATAACATCGTTCCTCCTAAAGAACTATAAGTCCTCGCAAAATTTGGGACTTGTGCTATGCGCTGGGTATGATTTTCGCAAGTGAGGGACAGGGTTTTTGCCGCTCCGTTTTCTGTCAACAGCTTTTTTTGCTCATCTCCTTCGGGGCAGAAAAATGCCGCGCTCCTGCCTGTAAAAACCTGTCAATTCATAGACCTGCAGAGCCGGAACCCGCCGTGGCGGAAGGGGCCGTTTGGCTCGAAGCTGTTGCGGGTAGACACCCAGCAGAGGCTGGCATTGCCGTAATAGCTGCCACCACGCAACAGACGGGTATTCCCGTCGCCAGGCCCCGCAGGATTGTTGGCGGGGCTGCTGCTGTAATAGTTCCAGGCATACCAATCCCAGAACCATTCATAGACGTTGCCGCTCATATCATAAGTGCCAATGCCGTTGGCAGCCTTGGAGCCGACAGGATGAGTGGAGTTTTCGCCATTGTCTTGATACCAGGCCACGTTACCGATAACGTCGTTGCCTGAATACAGATGATCCGGGTCGTTGGTCGCTCCCCGCGCGGCGTATTCCCACTCCGCTTCAGTCGGCAGCCGGTATCCGTTGGCGTTCCAGTCGCAGAGCACGGCGTTCCAGTTGGAGTTGTTGGAGCTGGGCACAGAGCCCCAATTCGCGGGATCGGTGGATCCTGAGATGCTGTAAACCGGCGTGAGCCCCTCGGCCAGGCTGCGCGCGTTGCAGTATTTGAGGATGTCGTACCAGGATACATAGTACACCGGATAGTTGTCCCCCACGCCATAAGTTTGGCCCCAGGCACCCGGATCGGGATCCCACCAGCCCATCACAGCCTGCCATTCAGCCTGGGTGACCTCGTATTTGCCGATTTGGAAGGGGTTCAGGGTCACGCTGTGCGTGGGCAGTTCAGAACTCCATCCCTCTCCTCTGGTATCGCCCATGGTAAAGGTGCCGCCGGGAACGGTGACCATCTGAACAGGTGTGAAAAAAATGGAATAGGCCGCGCTTGCCGTCACGCTGTTCGCCCAGCCATCCCGGATAGCTTTTGCCTTGATGGTGGTCGTCTGGGAAATGCTGATTGGTCCGGAATATAATGCCGAAGCGGAGTTGGGGGTGCTCCCGTCCAGGGTGTAACAGATGGTTGCTCCAGGTGTTTCACTCGTTATTGTCACATTTTGGGGAAAATGGAAGTTACCGCCTGAAGGATCGAACTCCGGCCTGGCCACTGCCTTGGGGTTGGTGATGCAACCGGATATGACAACCAACAAAGTCATAACCAACGGCATTAATACGTTTGATATTCCACGCACGGCACACCTCTGATTCAGTCCCGAAAGGGTTTGAATGGATCAAATCCCTCAGTCATTTGTTTATTTAGAGAACGTCTCGTTGCTTGATTTACCACCATTTGCGCATGGATAACCTCAACGGGCATGATCAGAAGCTTGACGATCCACGTCAAGTCTTTTCTCAAATTTTCTTTTCATTCCGGGGGTACCTTGATCACGGTTAATTTGACAAAATAGCCCCAGGCATACGGGTTTTGGTCGAAAATTTTCGCTTGTGATTTCGCCCCGTCCCCAGCCGGCTCCCAATATCAATACGGTATCAATACGGAATCAATACGGATTTCATCCGTAATGATTCCGTATTGATACCGTATTGATATTAGGAAGGCTGCCAGATCCACCTGGGAAATTGGTCAAAAAGTTCTTGACTAAATATCTGGCTCTGCCAACCTGGCGCCAGAAAGCAAATTCCACAGGCAACAAGGTGGTTCAGATGATCCGAAACCTGCAACTCATCCAGCGCCACGCGCAATTGAAGGAACTGGGTAGCCAGTTGAAGCTGGCTCTGCTCAAGGAACTCATCCACGCGCCCGCGACCTGCCAGCAGCTGGCGAAACTTTTTGACCAGAGCAAACAGAAGATCCACTACAACCTCAACCAGATGCTCAAAGAGGGCCTGCTGGAGATCGTCGAGCCCCCTTCCGGCAGCGGCCGCGAGGTTTACTACCGGGCCACGGCCAAGACCTATGTGCTGGACCTTTCGATAGGCTTGGAAACCAACGGCAATGTGCTGAACAGCCGCGCCATCATCAACGGCATCATGGAGCGCGACCACCGCATCGACCTGGCCGGGATCGCGGCCAAACTGATCGACCAGGCCTTCAAACTGGTTCCCGGTGAGCGGCTGCTGATCGTGAGCGGCAAATTCAACTTCCCCCTGGTGGAAAAGCTGAAGCTGGAAGCCGGGCGGCGCGGGATCTTCTGCACCCTGATCTATCAGGACCTGGACGCGCTGAAGACCAAATACGAGCATTATTCCCTGGCCGCTTTCAAGGCCGATTACGAGGAGCTGAACCGGCAACTGAGGACCGCCGACGTGTATCTGAACCTCAACGGCGAAGCGCGCTTCGTGCAGCTGAAGGACCCGGAGAAGCTGGCCCTGCGCGTCCGCATGCTGGAGCGTTCCAAACAGATCATCCGACAGCGCGGCATCCGCGTGGCCATGATGCCCGGTCTTTTGCAGGACACGCTTTCCGAAGGGGCCATCGAGAGCGAAGTGCAGTTCTGGCGTGCCCTGGACATCGATTATCCCAGGCAATGCAGCCAGACCCTGGCCAAATGCCGCGAGCTGAGCGGAAAAGAAACGGTGAGGCTGAGCGGCAGGAACAGCTCGCTGAGTTTTCGCATCGAGAGGATCGTGGCGGAATGCGGTTCCTTTGGCCAAAACGAATTCCAGTCGCCGGTGATCAACCTCCCGGGCGGCGAGATCCTGATGATCCCGAAAGCCGGCAGCATGCAAGGAACGCTGGCCAGTGAACGGATCCACGTTTTTGGCGAAGAGGTGCTGCGTCCCGTGTTGGAGATCGGCAACAACGAGATAGTCGGCTACCATGCCCAGAAAGGCGCGGAACACCTGGCCCGGGCTTTGGCCAGCGGCGGCGCAGACGGACGCAAAGCCGCCCTGATCTGCCTCGGCACCAATGAAAACATCCATCTGGGCGATATCGACACGGCTCTAAAACACAAAAGCAGCGGCAATCTGAGCGTCTTTTGGGGCGACAACCGTTCCCTGGGCGGAGATGTGGCCGGCGCTCACGAATGGTTCGTGCAGATCGAAGACCCGCTGCTAAGCTTCAATTGAAATGAGGTCAACATGAAAAAACTCATCCTGTTCGTGGCCCTGCTGGCCTTGCTGCTCCCGGTTTTCGGGCAGTGGCAGCTTGCCGAGGATTTTGAAGGGATAACCACCCTGCCCGCAGGCTGGACCTTCCACGACGACGGCGACGGCATGGCCTGGCGCAACCTGAACAACGCCTCCCACGCCCACAGCGGCACCCGCGCCGCTTTTTGCGACAACTATTTCCCCAACCAAAACGCCGATTGGCTGATCACGCCGCAGATCCAGGTGGCCGCGGGCGACAGCCTGAGCTTCTGGACCCGCAGCTGGATCGGCATCGAGCCCCTGCAGGTTTACGTATCCACCACGGGCACGGCGATCGGCAATTTCAACACCCTGCTGGCCGATTACACCGCGATCGGCACCAGTTATCAGGAGATCCGGCTCAGCCTGGCTCCCTGGACGGGTCAGGCCATCTATCTTGGCTTCCTGTGGGAATGCGAAAACTACGGCATCCTGATCGACGACCTGCGCGCGGGCCAGCCCCTGATCATCCAGCCGGAACTCGACCTGCCCCAAAGCATTACTTTCATTCAGGGCGAAAGCCTGACCCTGGACCTCACGCCCTACATCACAGCTACAGACCTGAACACGGCCTCAGTCACCTGTAGCGGCGCGGTGAACGTGTCGGTGAGCATCGCCGGGCTTTCCGCCGAATTCAGCTGCGCGAACTGGAACGGCACCGAAAACGTCACCTTCACCCTGCACGACGGAACTTCCGGGCTCAGCGACGACGACGTGCTGAGCGTGAACGTGCTTCCGCCGCCGGCGGTCGATCTGGCCGTGACCACGGTCCACAGCCCGATGGAGTTTCAATTCCTGAACCTGCCCTTCACGCCGCGGGTGACGGTTTCCAACAGCGGCAACAACGCTTTCAACGCTGAACTGGAGCTGCTCGCCACCGTGCGTGACGCCGCCAGCGCCACGGTCTGGAGCAGCCAGGCTTTCCAAAACGTCAACCTGCCTCCGGACGCCAGCGCTGAGCTCAGCTTTCCCCAAACCTGCACGATCTCCGCGGAAGGCGGCTATAGCATAACTTTCGAGATCGCCAATGCCGACGGCAACGCCGCCAACAACACTCTGGTTCTCGGCTTCACGGTGGTGGAGCGCGTCACCCAGGGCGGGCCGGACGCCTTTGGCTACAGCTTCATCGACAGCAACGCGCCCAGTGGGCCGGTTTACAACTGGCAGGACATCAGCGCCACCGGCTCTTCCAGCATCATGTACGGAGTGCCCACTTATGCCGGGGACGACAATTTCAGCGAACCCATCCCCCTGGGATTTCCCTTCCCCTTTTACGGCTACCAGTACACTGAAGCATATGTGGACACCAACGGAGAACTGCTGCTGGCCGACAACAGCTGGTATGACGCCTATCCCAGCCTGGGTTGGGACGGCGACGGCAACATGTTCAACTATATGTATCCCATCCCCGGCTACGCCCAGATGCCAGGCCTGATCGCGGTTTACTGGGATGACCTCCTCGCGGAGCAGGGTGTTTCCGACATCTATTTTCAAACCTTCGGCAGCGCCCCGGAACGCTACACGGTAATCCAGTGGCACAACCTCAGATTCCTGGCCGGAACAGGCGGCAGCCCCGTTCTCAAGTTCCAGGTGATCCTGCACGAAAACGGCGAGATCGTTACGCAGTATCACACCACCCACACGGGCCAGATCCCCGGCGTGGTGCCGCACGCCAGCGGACGCAGCGCCACCGTGGCCATCCAAAACGCCAGTGCCGACATCGGCCTGCCCTATCTGCGCGAGCTCGTTCAGAACAACACTTATGTGGGGGTGGAGCCAGCCGGAAACATTCTGCACGACGGACTGGCGCTGCGCTTCTTCAACGCCGCGGACACCCAGCCGCCGGTGATCAGCCACGACCAACCGGGCAACACCTTCAACCAGAACCCCGTGCTGACAGCCACAGTGATCGATTTCTCCACCATCAGCGAATGCGCGTTGTGGTACGATCACGGCGGCGGCTGGCAAAGCCTGGCCCCCGTATCAGTTCAGGGCGCCACCTACAGCTTCTCGCTGCCGGAGATATCGCTGGGCAGTGAGCTGCGCTACTATTTTAGCGCCGGCGACGAGCTGAACAACGACACGACCCTGCCTGCCGGCGCGCCCGGGGAATGCTTCAGCTTCACCATCCTGCCAAGCGCGGGGACCACAGTGCTGCTGGCGATCTCGGGAAACCAGGATTACCAGCGAACTGAACTGCCTTTCTACACCGGGCAGTTCGACGCCCTCGACCTCGCTTACGACATCTACGACTGGGAGGAATTTCCCTCCTGGAGCATCCCGGACCAGTATCAGGCCGTGTTCATCTACGCCGTCACCGGCAGCCAGGGCAACCGCGCCGACAGCCTCAGCGTGGCGCTGATGAACTGGCTGGACGGAGGCACGGTGACCGCTCCGCGCAACGTTTTCATGGCCTCGGACGGCTGGGCCGCGAACACGCACGCCCATCCCAACGCCAGTGTGATGCGCAAGATGTTCAACGCTTATTTCCGCGCGCACTACGTGGCCAGCGGAACGGGCGGAGGCACCAACGGCCTGGCGGGGCCGGACGTTTTCAGCTATGAGAGCGGGACCATCCTGCGCCGGATAAATTCCCCCATCGGCACCCCCAACACCGAATACGACGTTTATGCCAACTCTCCGGACTGCATCTTCTACTATGATGAATGCCCGGACACCTACGCCGACCAGGTGCAGTACCCGGAGATCGGCGCGGTTGCCGCCTTCACTTTTCAGGACGGGCCCGTGGGCGGAAACGCCTATCTGCTCAACGGGGTCTGCGCCACCGCGCTGGAACTGCCGATCTATCGCGCGTTCTACTTCAGTTTCGACCTTTCCCAGCTCTCCAACCCCACCGCCCGCGCGGAGTGGATGGCCGATATCGCCGACTGGTTCGACCTGGGCCCTGTGGCCCTCGACGACCCCGCCGGGCCGGAAATTGCCGCGGGGATCAGCGGCATCTGGCCGAATCCCTTCAGATCGAACTGTAACATCAGGTTTGAAACTGCCGCCAAGGGAGCGGCCAGGCTCGAAATCTTCAACCTGCGCGGCCAGAAAGTGCGCGGCCTCGCCTCCGGCGATTTGGCCAGGGGCAGCCACAACCTCGTCTGGAACGGCACCGACGATTCCGGACAAGCCGTGGCCAGCGGAGTTTACTACCTCCGTCTGCAAACCGGAGACCTGCGGCAAACCAGAAAAATAACCATCATCAAATAGGAGAAATCATGAAGAAGACCGCTTTGTTAGTCTTACTCAGCACAGTCCTGTTTTCCGCTTTGGCGGCGGATGATTACTTCCTCGGAACGGGCACATCCACCCAAAACAAGGTGCCAACCTACGGCTACAACAACTATGGTTGGAGCAAATTCATCTACACCGGTGACGAGCTTGCCGCTGCCGGGGTGAGCGGCACCATCCAGATAACCGGCCTGGCTTTTCAGGTGTCCAGCACCATCAGCAACTACGTGATGGACAGCCAGCGCGTCTACATGCGCTATGCCTACAATCCCACTTATGGCAGCACAGAAGTAGCATATCCCAATCCTCCCACCGGAGGCTGGACCTATGTCTATGAGGGCAGCGTAACCTGGAACGGCCCCGGCTGGAACACGATCGAGTTCACCGCGCCCTTCAGCTATACCTACACCGAGGGCCAGAACTGGGGCATCGAGATCCTCTGGGAAAACCGGGACGGCACCAAAGTGGGGGGACCACCCTCATTTTACGGCAGCAGTGTAAGCTACAGCTGCGTTTACAAGCACCAGGACGCTTCCTTTCCCACCAGCAGCGGCAGCCGGGGCAGCTATCACCCCAATATCTGGCTGATGACCCCGCCCACCGATGTGCCGCCGCCGGCCATAATGCCTATCCCTGCGGACCTGGCGGGTGACGTTCCCATCGAAACCAATATCTCCTGGAGCAGCGGCGGCGGAGCGCCGGACCATTACCTTTTCTCGCTCTGGAAAATCGACCCGGTGGAATACATCGAAAACAATCTGGTGGTCACCGGCACCAGCTACGACCCCGCCGACTATCTGGACTACGGTACCAACTATTCCTGGCGGGTGATCCCCCACAACAGTTTTGGCAACGCGCTCGCCTGTCCCACCTGGACTTTCACCACCCTGGCCGATCCCGCCATCACAATATTTCCCTGGACGGAAAGTATCGACGCAGCCTCCTTCCCGCCCTCCGACGCGTGGCAGAGGTGGGGCGGAGAGCTCACTGACCCTGTAACCCTTGTTCCAAACAGCATGTGGGTACAGGATGACTGGCTGAATACAACCGCCAATCCGGATAAAGCAGCCCGGATCAACATCTGGGGCACCATCAACGGCTGGCTGGTCTCGCCGCTGCTCAATGTGAACGATCCGGATGCCTGGCTCACTTTCGACCTGGCCTGGCTGAAGTATGGCCAAACACCCACGGGCACGCCACCTGACCCCGCCGGAGTGGATGACCGCTTCGCCGTGCTGATCGGCGACGGTTTTGGCTGGAGCACCGCCAATATCGTGCGGGAATGGAACAACACCGGCTCTGCTTTTGTGCTCAATAATATCAGCCCGAGTGGCGAACAGGTAGCCATCCCCCTCGCGGACCACACCGGCCACATCAGGATCGCCTTTTACGCCGGCTCCACAGCTTCCAACGCCGACAACGACTTCATGGTCAACAACATCTTCGTGGGCGAATACCTGCCGGAACCGCAGATCAGCATCACCCTCGATCCCGTTACCGGCCTTGCCGACCTTGGCTGGCCGGTTGTGGACGGCGCCACAGGTTACGAGGTTTACAGCGCCACCGACCCCTATGGTGACTGGAGTTTTTTGGAAGGCACTTCCAACACGACCTATCCTGTCGGGACCACCTCCGACAAAAGCTTCTTCCGCGTAAAAGCGATCAAAGTGGATTAACAGAAATCGCGCCGCCTCCGGGAAGCGTGCCGAACCTTCAACCTTCGATACAATATCGCACAAGAGGGAGCCTGAGAGCTCCCTCTTTTTTAATAAAACCATTCCCGGCTTGACAGACCGCCCCGGAACGCAAAAGTGGGTTCAAGCACAAAGGAGCCCCCTCATGAGCGACGGAATCGGCCAGCAGCCAATCAAAGACCTGATGCACGGCGACTACATCGCCTTTCCCGAAACAGCCACGGTGCGCGAAGCGCTGGACTTTATCCGCTTCAGCGAGACCAAGCCCAGGATACTCTACTTTTATGTGGTGGATGACGACAACAAGCTCACTGGGGTGGTTTCCACCCGGATGCTGCTTACAGCAAAGCTGGAAGCGCGGTTGAATGACGTGGCGGACCACCGGGTGCGCTGCATCCGCCAGGAAGCTGAACTGATGGATGTGATGGCGGATTTCGTGGTCCACAAATACCTGGCCATGCCGGTGGTGGACGGCGACAAACATCTGGTGGGGATCATCGATGCCACCTCGCTCACGGAAAATGTGGCTGACATTATGGAGCGCGACCAGGTGGACGAAGTGTTTGAAGCCATCGGCTACCGCGTTTCGCAGATCTCCGGAGCCTCGCCACTGAAGGCCTTTCGCCTGCGCTTTCCCTGGCTGCTGGCCTCGGTGGCGGGCGGGCTGCTGAGCGCGGTGATGACCTCCAGGTTTGAGCACGTGCTGGCCGTGGCCCTGGTGCTGTCCTTCTTTCTAACGCTGATCCTGGGCCTCGGCGAAAGCGTGAGCATGCAGTCCATGACCGTCACCATCCAGGCCCTGCGTCACCGGAAACCCACGCTAAAGTGGTTCACCCGCGAAGCCATGAAAGAACTGGGCACCGCTTTGCTGCTGGGTTTGGGCTGCGGCGTGCTGGTAGGCGGCGTGGTCTGGCTCTGGCAAAAGGAGGTCGCCCCGGCCCTGGTGGTGGGCGGCTCACTGGTTCTCACCCTCGTTACGGCCAACCTGGTGGGGCTGATCATCCCCTCCGCGCTGCACGCCCTCAAGCTGGATCCCAAGATCGCTTCGGGTCCGCTGGCGCTCACCATCAGCGACCTCTTCACCATCAGCATCTACTTCAGCCTGGCCAGTTTCGTACTGGGCTGAGCCTTGTCGCTTCTCGGGGGAAAATAATCCTTGACCTTTTTGCCCCCTCCAGATAAGGATGACGGGATGGCATTGATGATGAAAGCCACGCTGCCATCCCGGGAGAAACCATGAAGTTCGGATCTGCCGCCTTGTACCTGCTACTCTGGCTGTTGCCCGTTTTGGCCCGCGCCGACCAGGTGTGGCCGGAACCGTTGCCGGTGTATCAGGCCCCAAACATGGGATTCAACGGTGTGGGCTGTTCCACCCCGTCAGGCGGTTACGCCCTGATCTGGCAGGAAAACCGGACCGACCTCTGGAACACTCTGTACGATAACCGGTGTTTTTTCCAACGCTACGATTCCGCCAACCAAGCCCAGTTGCCGCAGCCGGTGGAGGTTTTTGCAGCCCACGCGACCACCACCGTTATCGGGATGGTGCCCACCAGCGACAACTGCTTCGTGTTTTACACCTCCGCGCGTCTCTTCAAAATCAACTCCGCCGGTGAACAACTTTGGGGAAATGGAGTTAATGTCCCGCAAATGCCTGCCATCAACAGGCTTTTTGCCGATCGCCAGGGCGGAGTTTACCAACTCGGCCGGAGCAGCCCCAACGGGATTTGGATGCTCAGCCACTGGAATTCCGAGGGCAGTCATCACGGCAATGCCTATCTGGGACTGAATCCCGTCAATGGCAGCTCTGAGGTCAATATCGGTGTCACCCTGCTGCCCAACGACGACCTGATCTGCAGCTTCATCTGGAATTCCAGGATCAGGATCGTGAAGGTCAACGCGGCCTCGGAGCTGGTCTGGGAGCGCACCGGATATCCGGACGAGGGGGCGGTGCAGGCCACGCAGCCAACCTTTACCACAGACGGAATTCACCGGTTGATCTACCGGGTGAACGAGGGCGCCAATCAGGTTTGGAAAACTTTTATCGTCAATTCGGACGGAGATCAACTCTGGGCGGAACCGGTGAACCTCTTCACCCTCAGCAGTTCGGTGGCCTTTGACGCCATGAACGCCGCCCCGCTTGCCGACGGCTCCACTTTGCTGGCCTGGTGCGGCCAAAACCTGCTGCATTGCGTCAGATGCGACCTGCAGGGCAACGTAAGCCTGCAGGGAAACAGCGTTGCCCTGGATCCCGAACCCGCATATTACGACCTGCATTTAATCCTGTTTCCAGACGCCGCCGGAGGCGCGTTCCTGCACATCACGCGCCAGAGCACTGGAGGAGTTGTTCACAGCCAGGCGCAATACATCAGCCACAGCGGTTTCGCCCTGCCCGCCGAAGCGCAATTGTCCTTCACAGGCCATCCGGACTACGAAGACGGGGGCAGATCGCTGGCCCCGTATGTATTTCTTGGCGACGAGCGCCTGGGCATCATATTCGAACTCGTCCTGCCGGGTTATTCCCATCTGATCAGGCGGGAAATTTTCCCAACCGGAACCCTGACTTCACCCGAAACCGTATCCACCGATCTGTACAGGACCTGCAGCCGGCCCCAGATATGCGCCTTGCAGGGAAACATCCTCACTGCCTGGCTGGACAATGAAGGCCAGAACGCCCCGGAACGCCACCGGATAGGCTATCAGATCGTTTCGCCGCTGGGACAGGCCCTGCTGACGGACTGGGGCACGCTCCCCGCCAGCGGAGGTCCCCGCGACATCGGGAGTTTCAGATTGCACAGCCTGGAGAACGGCAACGCGCTGGTCGTTTGGTCCGACCTCGGTTCCCCCACAGCCATCCGGGCCCAGCAGATCGACGCGGCGGGCAACCAGCTCTGGGAGCCGGAGGGCAGGATCGTGGCCGCGAGCGACCAGTTCGTAAACCTGGCCTGGGGCTTCACCAGTTCGGTCCAGGGCAATGACCTCTACGTGTTCTGGACCGCTTATCCCAGCAGCTATTTCGAGATCCGCGGCCAGCGCCTGGCCGAAGGGATCACACAGTGGGAAACCGGCGGCAGGGTGCTGACCTCGGCTCTCGACTTTCCCGGAGAAGACTACTATTATTTCTCCTCCGCCCGGGTGATCGATGCCTTCGGAGACTATCTTTGTTGGGGCAGGTGGGACTGGCTGGTGATGGGAGAGACTTTGGCCCTCAAATGGGTCAGGGTGCTGAGGTTCGACGCGGAAGGCGCTCCCCTGCCCGGTTTTGAGGCCGGCGGCAATCCGGCTTTCAACTATGGCCAACCCTATCTTGGTTTGAGCATGAATCGAGCGCTGCTCACCCCCCAGGGCCTGTTGCTCGAAGCGGGGTTCGGAACGTTGCACTACGATCCGGAGGGCGGCAGATACATGGTTTTTGACGATTTCTACGGACAGCTGATGTCGCCTACAGGTGAAACCCTCTGGGGCGCGGGCTACCCTCTGGCCACCGATCTTTCCTACTACCGGGGCCTGTTGCTGGCCGGAGACGCGGAAGGCTATGTCATCCGCACGGACTCCGGCCTGGCCAAACACGATTATCAGCATCAACCCATCTGGTCTGCCGATCTCTTCAACTTCACCCATCTGGCCGTGCAGGAAGTCGCTCCCGGCTTCTACATCGGTCTGGCGGACAGGCTGAAATACTATGCCTTCACGGCTTCCGGTAGCGCCTGGCTGCCCGCGGACAGCAACCTGGATTCGCGCCTGCAAACCCTGTCCACCTGCACCCTGAACCGCGATGCCTACGTCTTCTGGGCCGATTTGTCACTTCACTCCGTGCCGTCATATACCTCACTTTTTTTGCAGAGACTGAGTTTCAGCACCACCGACGCGGATGAATCTCTCATTCCCGCGCCGGAATCCTTCACCCTCCGGCACTACCCCAATCCCTTTGCTGATCAGGTTTCCCTGGCGGTGGAAAGCGACAGGTCCCAGCCTTTGGAGATCTCGGTTTACAATATCCGGGGACAGTTGGTCAGAAGCGTTTACAAAGGTGAGATCGGCAAAGGCGGCACCACCCTGGTCTGGGATGGGAGGGATGCTGACGGAACGGAGGTGGCGCCAGGAGTTTATATCTGCCGGGCGCGGGTTTCGGGACAGCCCCTGAAGCCGCTGAAAATGCTGAAATACTAGCCTGGCACTTGCGGCAGGTCCATCAGACAAGGATGCCGGTGGATAAAGATGTTCAGCCAGTTACTGAACCTGTGGGTGGCACTGTCATAGGGCGATGGAAATTATAAAGTATCACCCAAACTTGCAAATGGGTTTCACCTGTCACAGTGGTCGTAACTGTTTATAGGATTGTGAGATGAATAGGACTGGCTTTAGACTGTGTCACAGTGGTATTTGGACGTTTTTGGAC
>JAJBAV010000035.1 GCA_020532085.1 Candidatus Cloacimonadota bacterium
GTTGAGTCATGATCGTCTCCTTGTCTGTTAGTTTTGTCAAAACCATCAAAACAAAGAGCGGGATCTGGCTCAACCTTTTTCTTCATCTGCCGTTACCTATTTTACACCAACCTTTGAGACGCTACCAGTCTTAGGATCTCCGTCTAATATATAAACGCTTTAAAAGGAGTTCGTATGTTAAAGAGATCGATGCTTGTCCTGGCAGTGCTGTTCGTCATCACGTTTCTGGTGGCTTCAGAGATTGATTACTCAGCGATAGACCCCCTCACGTTACCTGTGTATCTGGGTTCGTTAAACGACCCGGGAGTTGAGATCAGATATGAAGATTCCGAAGGTGAGTACATCATCATCGAAATTGGCGATATCATTTATGTATTCTATGCCCTGTAATGACCTGGGGCATATCTCAAATGTTGATTCTGACCCACAAACCAAGATAAAAGTGATAGAAAAAGAACAAATTGATGCTCTTGGTAAATGTATGGAGAGTCAAAAGGAATCATTAACAAAACAAATACTCAACTTACAATTGAAGAAAAAATGAAAAGCTACATACCCCTTAGGCAATTGCTCGTAATAATCATGCTATTTGCAGGAACAATGTTATCTGCGACAACAGTTTACGTAACAGTCAACGGAGTGTATCATAGCGAAGGAGACATAAGTGTTCGGGTCGTTGCTGCTGATATGTTTGGAACAAATGCCAATACCTCAAGATCACCAAGTGTTTACTGCTGCGGGCAGCAAATTATTACTTGGGAATATTTCCCTTTCAATAGTTGTAACGCAACTTTCACCGTTACTCAAGATGACCGTTCGGTAACTGTCTCTGGAGTCTATGTTTGGGATGAAATGCCTTGGACAAATGTAACTGTGACCTTACCTTCAATTCCTAACTTCCCACATAAGATGGAAAATTGAAAATGCAAGGAGGAATAGTGAAATACAGATTAAACTTGTGTTGGTATCTAAATATCATGCTATTTCTCCTTCTTTTATTGCTACACCCTGGCAATGTTGAAGGCATACAGACAACCGAGGTATCTCGCTTTGCGTTTACAACCCACGACTATTTATTATCCAGAGCGCCAGTCATAGATTATCCTTATGTCTATCTGCCTACTACATATGGATTCCAGGTTTCGGTGTGGGATAGCCTTTCAGGCAGCTTTACCGAGGTAGGAAACTATCCTGTGGATGGTATGACTGTGGAAATGGTGAAGAAGGATGATTATCTCTTTATTGCCGTGCTATATGATTTTTCTACCATTTTAGAACCTTCCTCAGGAGCATTATTTCGGGTAGATGTGTCTGATCCACTTTCGCCTCAAGCAGCTGGAGAAATCAGCGTGGGTGAGAATGGTTTGCGATACTTTCAACTACGTTTTGTGAACGGCATGCTCATCGCCAAGAGACAAGAAAATGGTCTTCTGACGGGATTGTCGGTGATTGATCCAAGTACGAATCAAGTCATTCAACACTATCCCGAATCTCTTTATTATGAATACATCGGAGGCAATTACATTATAACACGCGGTCCAACTGCCAGTGCGTTTACGATCATGTCCGTAACCTCAAGTGGTCTGCAGGTAGTAGGATCTATACCGCTGCCCTACTCCACGGGCATATTCCCGAGGTTCTTGTATATCGACAGTAACACTATAGCCACCCAAGATCATAACGCCTTGAAATTATGGCATGTCACGGCACCGGACAATTGGCAGGAAAGAGGTTCGATTGCAATTGGGCTTCATTACGCATCAGTTACGTATTGCAACAATTATTTGATCTTCAACACTGTCACAGCTCCGCTAAATATTTTCACCGTTTATGATATCTCAGATCTTGATAATCCTACAGAAGTACATTCCCAGGATTTCCCCGACGGATTGGAGAATAATCCATCAGGCGGAACACTGATCTCCTATGGCGATTATCTCTTTGCTTCCACCAATTGTTGGGGATGCGTAAACTTGAAAGTCCAGGACACAGGCATCATCGAATTCGTCTCAAAGTGCTTCAGATTCAATCAATTGTCGAGTGTCGGGCACAAATACGGACATTTTATACTGCAACCAGTCATGTATGATGGAATCGCCTGTTTTGATATCTCTGATCCCAGCCATCCAAACTATGAGTTCTCCATTCTCACAGACTATTATGGATGGATCGATCTGTGTGGTGATTATATGTTGGGCCAGTTTGGCGATGGAACAACAGCATCCCTCCGTGTTTACAACATAATTGACCTACAATCGCCTGTAATGATCTACAGCCTGCCAGTTTCAATGTATCATACTCTGTTCTTCAATTACACTGAACCGGGATACTTCTATGTGTTAAACAGCCAAACTGCCCATCTTTATAAGTATATGATTTGGGAAAACACTCCAAGCCTGGTGTTTGATTATCCTCTGGGTTTCAATCTGCTGTCTCCGGTATTTTCCCGGAATCTGCTATATATGTGTGAAGCCAATGCTGTTGGAAATGCTGATTTGTATGTGTTTGATGGAGTTGTCTCCAATGATCCCTTTCTTTCCCACATTGTTCCGGATCTTGTACCACCTCCCGGTTACGTTTTTTATGCAGGAAATTATCTCTTTCTGCGCAACCATTTGAATCCAGGCCAACCAGCAGGTTTCTTTAATCCTTTAGGTTCATTTCAAGTGGAAAACAACATCCGCTGGGGGCATTTTGGAGACTATGTGTGTGTCATCAGTGAATTAGGGATTATTTTTTACAATACCGAGGGATATCCAACTGGGTTCATTACGCCTGATTATTACCTGCCCCAAGGTTCATATACCGGCCATATCGAGAGTGACGATGCATACTTGTATTTCTTTGCGCAGGATAATGTCTCGATCTACTCATACACGACCACAGATAATGATGACCAGGTAGCTGTTCCGGAAATTAATAGGATAAGATGTTATCCAAACCCGGTAGTCGATGACCTCGTGATAGAGTTAAAAGGATTTGTGGAGCCTGATCAACCTATCCAAGTGTTCAATATCAAGGGGCAACTCATTAGGTTAATTTCAGTTGGGCAAAGAACAAGTGAAGGCTTTAGATTTGTCTGGGATGGCAAAGACAATGACGGTGATCGGGCATCATCTGGAGTATATTTTATCCGCCTGCAGGCTGAAGGGAGATCCTCAACTCATAAAGTGCTATTGATAAAGTAGGGACATAGGCAGTCAGGTGCATTACAGATAACTTGATACTGGATTTGCAGAAACCCTGATACTGGATTTGCAAAAACCCTGATACCGATTTGCAAAAAGGGTGATACTGGGGTCTCACCAAAACCGGCGATTTGCAACGAAAGTGATACTATTTGCAATTTCACTTGATACTCTATACCCCCCCCATATTTTAACAGGAGCCAAATTTATCCAGGATCAGAACCGCTTCCCAGGCGAGCCGGATTTTTTCCTTGACAAGGCCCAAATCCAGTCCAGCATTTAGATGTAGCATAGTTGAACAATCCGGTTTACAACTGCCGGGGGCCCTCCCCGGAGGCCGTTGTTCGAAAAGAATTTATCTGCCCTGCGGATACGAAAAAGGAGAGAGAGATGCTGTCTTCAAGCTGGATCGAGCTGGACGCGTCCGCGGTTGCCAAGAACATCAGATATCTAAAGAAGCGGATCGCCCCGGCCCAGTTTGTCTCAGTGATCAAGGGAAACGCCTACGGGCATGGGATCGAGCAGTTCGTCCCCCTGGCGGAGCGGGCTGGAGTGTCCTGCTTTGCGGTTTACGACGCCCGGGAGGCCCACACGGCCCTTCAGGTGAAATCCGAGCACAGCCGGCTCATCATCATGGGCATGCTGGACGAGGATCAGCTGGAATGGATCATCGGCAAGGGCGTGGAGTTTTACGTGTTCACGCCCCAGCGCCTCGCCGCGGCGGTGGAAGTGGCCAAAAAGCTCAAACGCAAGGCCCTGGTCCACCTGGAACTGGAAACCGGTATGCACCGCACCGGGATCGAGGAGGCTGAATTTCCCGAAGTGGTTGACCTGATCAGAAAGAACCGCCGCCACCTCTGCCTCAAGGGCATCTGCACCCATTACGCCGGAGCTGAAAGCGTGGCCAATTTCCTCCGCATCCAAAACCAGTATCAGGCCTTCCTCCGCCTCAAAAAAGAGCTGAAAAAGGCGGGGATAGTGGCTGAGGCCTACCACAGCGCCTGTTCCGCCGCCGCCCTCATCTATCCCCACACCATCATGGACATGGTGCGCTTCGGCATCGCCCAATACGGCTTCTGGCCCAGCATGGAAACCAAGATGAACAACCTGCTTTCGCCACAGGTGAAATTCACCCGCGACCCCCTCAAGACCGTGCTCTCCTGGAAAACCCGCGTAATGAGCGTGAAAGCCGTCGCGAAGGGGAATTTCATCAACTACGGGAATAGCTTCCTGAGCACCAAACCCATGAAGCTGGCCACCATTCCCGTGGGTTATCACCAGGGCTATGCCAAAAACCTCAGCCATTCCGGGCTGGTGCTGCTGCGCGGAAAACGCGCCCCCGTCGTGGGCTCCATCAACATGAACATGTTCATGGTGGACGTAAGCCACATCCACACCGTGGTTCCGGGCGACGAGGTGGTGCTGATCGGCAAACAGGGCGAGCTGTCCATCTCGGTGGCCTCCTTCGCGGAACTCACCAAGACGATGAACTACGAACTGCTGGCCCGCCTGCCCCAGCAGATTCCCAGAGTGGCCATTTAAAGGAGTAAATTATGACCAAGATAACAACCATACGCAACAAAGCGGAACTGGAGCTTTTCCTCCCCCAGGAACAGCTTGCCCAGTGGCTGCACATCAATCTGGACCAGTTCACGGACGCGGTGCCGGCCATTTCCAAGGCGGTGGATTACGCTTTTTCCGGCGAACCCGGCAAAGGTGGCTTCTTGTTGCTGGCCCACGAGGAGAAGGAACTGGCCGGAGCGCTGGTGATGAACGCCACCGGGATGGCTGGCTACGTGCCGGAATATTTGCTGGTCTATATCGCCGTGGGTCCGGAACACAGAGGCCAGGGAATCGGCGGAAAGCTGATCCAGAGAGCCTTGGAACTCTGCCAGGGCGAAGTGGCCCTGCACGTGGAATACGACAATCCGGCCTCCCGCCTCTACAAAAGGATGGGCTTCACCAGCAAATACGCCGAGATGCGCTGGACCAGGGAGGCCTGATCATGGCCCGGCTTACCATCCATCTGGACAAGATAGTGGCCAACATTGATAGAATCGACGCCCTGATGAGCGAGCACGGCAAAACCTGGTCCCTGGTGGTGAAGGTGCTGGGCAGCAACAGCCAGGCCCTGAGCGCCCTGCTCGCCCACCCCGTGGTCCGCCAAACCCATTCCCTGGCGGTTTCCCAGTGGCGCGTGCTGAAGCTGGTAAAGGAGATCGATCCCAGCCTCGTTACCCTCTACATCAAACCACCCGGCATCAGAAACGCCGGCAATGTGGTCAGATTCGCCGATATTTCCTTCAACAGCTCCTTCCTCACCCTCCAAGCCCTGGACAGGGCCGCGGGGAAAATCGGCCAAAAACACCGCGTGATCCTGATGGTGGAAATGGGCGAACTGCGTGAAGGGATCCACCGCGAAGGCCTGCTGGATTTCTACAAAAAGGTCTTCAAGCTCAAAAACATCGACATCATCGGCCTCGGAACCAATCTGGGCTGCATGACCGGAATCCAGCCAACCTATGACAAAATGCTCCAACTGGTTCTCTACCAGCAACTTCTGGAGGCCACGTTCAAACGCAAACTCGAGCTCGTCTCCGGCGCCAGTTCCATAACCCTGCCCCTGCTGGCTGAAAACAAGATCCCTCTCGGCGTCAACCACTTCCGCATCGGCGAAGCCGCCTTCCTGGGAACCTCACCTCTCAACGACAAACCCTTTCTGAACCTGATGACCGACACCTTCACCTTCGAGGCCAATATCGTGGAACTCTACCGCAAGGACAACACGCCGGACGGGATCCTCACCGACGCAAATGTGGGCGAAACCGGGGATTTTGCCACTGACACCAGTGTTCACGCCATCGTCGATTTCGGCGCCCTCGACGTTGACGCCAAAAAACTCATCCCCCACAACCCCGGCGTCCGCTTTTTCGGAAACAGCTCCGATCTCACCGTCTTCGACCTCGGCGAAAACCCCTCCCGCTACGAAACCGGTGACGTCCTAAAATTCAACCTCAAATACATGGCCGCCGCCCAACTCATGAACGCCCAGTTCGTGGACAAGATCGTCAAGGGCTGATCCGGAGGCGGAACCGGGCGCAGATTCCTTGTGCCGGGCTGGCCGGAGCTTTTCGGCAGCATGATCAGCAGGGTTTTATTGCCAGCCAGGCCTGAAAGTTAAGCGAAATTTTTATGGCTCTATTTAAAACCGGATGGGTTGAGGGGGATCGGCTGAATGTAGAACTTTCCACCGCCCTCTCCCGCTTCGTCATTCCGGGCGGTGAAGCTGGAGTCGGGCGAAACACGGGCATCGACTCCAGCAGAACATCCCCCGCCCCGCCTCAAACTACGTCATTCCGGACGCAGGTGCTTCAGCGCCGGAGATCCGGAATCCAGCCCTTGCGGGAATAGCCAGATTCGTTTCCAGGCCAGGGCGGAGTCGATACAGACGCGGTCTGTGACGACTCCCTCCAAATGCATTACCCGGAAGGTCTGGATTCCGGGACCCCGGGGGTTAAAACCCCCACCCCGGAATGACAGGGCGGGGCCATGTGGATGATATTGCTGGATTACGGATCCCTAAACAGGAATGACAGGAGGGACAACCCCGCTCGCAGGGTGAAGGACTATAGGCGGGGGTTTCAACCCCCGTAACCCTGAACCGCCCGAACCAACCCCTCGCAGAGGGGTGCAGGACTTCGATCCCTGATTCATCGGGGTATCAGCACAGGTGAGGGTCGATGAATCACCCCTCAAAGTCCCGCACCCGCGCGCAGGTTTTGGATTCGCCCCCGGCAAATCGGGTTACGGGGGTTGAAACCCCCGTCTATATTCCCTTACCGGTTAAAACCGCTTTCCATGACAGGGCGGGGCTGTGAGATTGGCGGTAAGGACGGTTTGGCTATTCCCGCGAGGCCTGGATTCTGTGACAGCGATCTGGAATGACGGACGCTCCGGCTCCGCTGGCACCGGGCGAACGGATGCCGGCGCCAGAAGACGGAACGGCTCTTTATCCCGTCCGGGGCGTCAGTGGGCGTCCCTCCCCACCCTGAACCCGAAGTCGCTTTCATAAGCCCCGGCGTAGGTTCCAAACCAGGACCAGACGTAACAGTAATCATAGGAGCTGTTGTAGCCGCCGCCGCTGCGACAGCGGTTGTGATAGCTGGTCCAGTCCCAATTCCATTCCCAGACGTTCCCGCTCATGTCGTGGAGCCCAAGCTCGTTGGGCGCTTTCTGCCCCACGGGATGTATGCCGCTGTAGCCATACCAGGCCACCGCGTTGATGTCGTTGCTGCCGCTGTAGGCATAGCCTTGCGAAAGCAGGCCTCCGCGGGCGGCGTATTCCCACTCGGCGTGGGTGAGCAGGCGATAGCCGTTGGCCAAAGTGTTCCAGTTGATGCAAGACTCCATCCAGCCGGTGTCATGCCAGGACCAGCCGTAATCGGGATCGTTCGGCCAGGTCGAGTAGGCGGTTCCGTAATTGACACCCCCCAGGGTGAAATAGTAACAGGGTTCCAAGCCCTCGGCCACGCTGCGGGCGTTGCAATACATGATGGTGTCCAGCCAGCTGAGGTCCCGGCGCGGGAAAGTGTCGCCGCTGCCACCCAACACGTAGTAGTTCCAGGAATCCGTGGTAACCTCGTATTTGCCGATGTAGAAGGTCCCCACGGTAATCCCCGCCGTCGAGCCTCCCTCCACCAAAGCCAGGTCCGGGGGGATGGACACCGCGGGATCGTGAGTGAGGTAAAAGAAGCCAGCGGTTTCCAGGGGAAGGTCGAATTGGCTGTAGCTGGCGGGAAGGAGTAGAACCCTGGTCCAGGCGGGATCCCCGGGCGCCGCCGGAGTGTCCGCGCGATAGATGTTCACGGTTCCCTCCGCGCCGGTGACGGGAGACCAACTCAGGCGGAGCTTGCCCCCAGCGGTGATCTGCGCCATAACGTTCTGGGGCGGATCGGTGCGCTGGCCGCTTTCCGCCTGGGGAAGAAGGACCTCAGAAACCTTGCCCTCACCAACCTGCCAGGCTTTGGCCGGTAGGTTCTCGCCGCTCAGTCCCAGAGCCAGGGACCAAAAGATCACAAACAAAACCAAGGCTGTTTTCATGGAAGACTCCTCAAAATTTTTTTGCTGAATTTCTGAATTACAAGGTTAGCGTCAAGTTATTTTTTTGCCGTTTTCGGGCGGCTTTGTGGTTTTTTTTCAACGGGTTTGTGTAATTAACCCAGAGGTTGTGCAGGCTTCGAGGGAGGAATGAGCATCTCCAACAGTAGGATAAAACAGGAGATGAAATTCAAAACCTCTCCTGTAATAATGCTCGCGGCGCTGACTGGGCTCCAGGTTACCTCCGCTGGGTTTCAAGATATCGCTAAAACACTCCGGAAACTGGCTCGGGAATGAGCCTGAAATCGTGCTTAGGGAGATTGTGGGAAGCGGGGGAACCACAAAGCTAATGGAAAAGTCCGTTATGTGTGGGCGATATGGGTGTTTAACGGATTGAAGCCATTCCACAGTATAGGGATCATGACCAACAGGGGCGACCGCCGTCCTCGTCGGTCAAGATCAGCGAGATTTTCAACAGTGATCTATGTGGCTCCTGTTTAAGTGGGGAGGGTTGCAGTTCCTGGCCATGGCATGGCAGACACGGCCATAGCGGGGATCAGACCCTGAGGCGATGCCGGATATTGGCGAGGGTTTTAGCGCCAATACCCTTGACCTTGGTGATGTCGTCGACGCTTTGAAACCTGCCGTTTTGGGAGCGGTAATCGATTATGGCTTTAGCTTTTACCTCTCCGATGCCGGGCAGGGTGCAGAGTTCGGCCAGGCCAGCGGTGTTGAGGTTGACCA
The DNA here is from genome assembly GCA_020532085.1 of Candidatus Cloacimonadota bacterium. NCBI lineage: Bacteria > Pseudomonadati > Candidatus Cloacimonadota > Candidatus Cloacimonadota bacterium. The sequence continues at coordinate 9,030 of JAJBAV010000035.1, forward strand.
CGTTGGTGAGTTGGCTTTTGGGGACGGGTTTTTCCTCGCGGGAAGGGGTTTGGGATGAAGACGCAGAAGCGCCGGGAGCGGTGAGATTGTTGGGCGCGGGCTCAAGCAGGCCGATGGTGGTCATGGAATTGGGATCCACGGCGGCTTCCGGGGTGAACTGGGGTGAGCCGAAGGGGAGGAGGGAGGGCAGCATTTTGGCCAGGGTTTTGGGGCCGATGCCCTTGATCTGGAGGAGGTCGTCGGTGCTGTTGAAGGGGTGTTGGGCGCGGTGGGAAATGATGTCCTGGGCGCGTTTGGCGCCGATACCGGGCAGGAGCATGAGTTCTTCCTGGGAGGCGGTGCGGATGTCGATCTGGACTGGTTTGTCCACCTCCGCGGCCACGGTGAGGAGTTCCGGGGCGGCGAGTTCGCTTTGGAGGACAGGGGCGAGGGTGGGAACGGTCTTAAGCTGGCCGGCCAGGAACCCCAGCAGGGCCAGGGCGGCCAAAACAATGAGGGCGCGCTGTTCCCGGGGAGTGAGATAGGGATTCGGACGCCGCATCAGACCTCCTTGTCAGCGACGCAATTCCTCCACCCAGACGGAGAGGGTTTCCTCCAGAACGGGGCTGAAGCCGCTTTGGGTGAAGGCGATGTTGCCCTGTTTGTCAATGGCGCAAAGCCAGGGGATGCCGGAGAAGCCGTAGGCCCGGGGCAGTTCGTTGTCGCCCAGGAGGAGCTTCATGCCGTAGCTGTTTTTGCTGAAGTGGTCGATCACATTGGGTAGTTCGGAGGGGCTTTCCCAAACGTTGATGGAGATCAGCGCGACGTCTTCCGAGGAGTTCCGCTCCAGCCAGGAATCGAGCTTGGGCAGGGTTTTGAGGCAGGGCGAGCACCAGAGGGCCCAGAAATCGAGGATGACGATCTTGCCGCGGAGGTCTTCGAGGCGGGTCAGGTTGCCCTCGGGATCGGGCAATTCCCAGAGAGGGGCGGGACGGGAGACCTTTTCCGCGATGATCCGGGCCTTGCGTTCGGCCCTGGCCTGTTCCCAGTTGGCGGCGGCAAGGGCCATCACCTCCGGATGGCGGGGCAGGGTTGACAGGGGGGCATAATCCGGATTGTCCAGGGCCTCCGGATAGGTGATGACGCCGGCGGCCAAAGCGCCTTCCAGAAGGTTGAGCGCGGTTTCCGGTTCGGACAGCCCCAAATGCATCAGAAGGCGGTTTTGCAGCGTCTTGTCATTGGACTGGAGGTCCGGGTTCTGCTGCAGGAAGGAACGCATTTTTGCCCAGTCTTTGGCGGTCCTGAGGGCTTCCAGATAGGAATACTGGTAGTAGGCAAGGCTGTCGGCGGCGGGAACCTCGCCCCTGGCGATAAGGCGTGAGATCAGGCGCGGATAGAGGGCCTCGAAGGGGCGGACGCGGCCGGTGGCGGCGATGAACTCGATGACGTGGCGGAAATTGGCCTCGATGGCGGCCGGGTCGAAGAGTTGGAGGAGCTGGGCCTCGGCCTGGTCGTTCTCGCTTTGGGAGGCGTGGTGGTGGAAGAGGGCGAGGCGGAGATAGTCGTCCAGGGGCCAGGTTTGCAGGCCCTGGAGGAGGAGGGCGCGGTCGGAGGCAAGGCTGGCCATGATGTCCGCGCGCAGGGAATCCGGGGCGGAGGCATCCTGCAGGATTTGGGAATAGGTGTTGCTGAAGAGGCGGTAGCCCCAGTAGAAAGAGGGTTCCCGGGCGATCAGGGCACGGCCTCCGGCCAGTTGGGTGCCGGGGTCGGTCTGTCCGCGCAGCCAGAGGTATTCATACTCCGGGCGGTCCGGATGGGCGACGTATTGCTGGCCAAACCATTCCCCGCAGCCGGCGGGATCGACCTGCATCCAGTAATTCTGCAGCTGGCGAAGGTCATCCAGGTCGGTGAGGCGGTCGCGGTAACTGGCGATCACCTCCAGGGCCTGTTCAGCGTTTTGGGTGGAGCTCAGGGCAGTTTCGAACTCTTTGCCCAAGGGCGAGGCCAGCAGCGGGAAAGCGGCCAAAACCAGCAGCAGGACGAGCAATCTTTGCATGGTTTACTTCAGCAGCAGCATCCGGCGGGGCGGCGCGGAGGCGTCCTTGAGGCGGTAAAGATAGATCCCGGAAGGCAGCCCGGACGGGGCCTGCCAGTCGATCCGATGAGAGCCGGGACCGAGGTTTTGGACGGGGGTTTCCGCGATGAGGCGGCCTTTGGCGTCGAAAACCTGGATACTGGCGGGGCCGCTTTTGGCCGCCGTCACCTGGAAGGCGGTGGAGCCCCGGAAGGGGTTGGGGCTGTTGCTTTCGAGGCGCAGGGCGGGCTGCAGCAGTTGATCGGAGACGGAGGTGCTGGTCTGCAAGACGAAGGGGATGGTGAAGGTGCCAAGGTTGGGCGAGCTGATCTCATAGTGGAAGGTGGCGGTGCCGGGCGAACCGACCCAGAGGTTGAGATGAAATTCCTTGCTGTCGCCGGAGCCAAGCACCAGGGGCAGAGGCTGGTCGCCGGGATAGCAGCCGCCGATCTCGTCGCAATAGTTGAAAAACCAGTCCGCGGGAGCGTCGTCGGGCAGCAACAGCACCTGCATGGTGTCGAAGGAGCCGGTGTTGAAGATGGCAAGCGTTTCCGAGCTGAACAGGGTGTTCGGCGCGGCGCTGAGCCCGGCCGGGTCCCAGGGTATGGCGGCGCGGATGTTGTAGGTGGGCAGCGGCAGGGTGGAGGCGCTTTGTAATATCTGGTGTACATCGGTCTGGACGGCGGCGATGGCCCAGAGGTTGGCCTGGTTCCAGCCAGGGTCGATGGCAAAACTGTCCGTGAACACCACCGGATCGCCGGATCCGGGCAGGTTGATGGTTTGGTATTTGATCTGGCGGGTGACGTTGGTTTCTGTTCCCACGTTGTCCTCCACCAGCATCAGAGCGAGGGTCTGGCCGCTGATGTCCACGTTGGGGTCCAGCAGCCAGGCAGAAACGGAGATAGCACCGCTAGCGGGGGTGAAGGAAGTGATCTGGAGTTTCACTGGCGCGGCCTGGAAGCGTTTGGCGGCCACGGTTTGGGCGTACACAGCCTCCGTCTGGGCGCCCACCAGGGCTTCGTTGCCATTGAAGACAACGGTGGGCACGCTGGTGGCGTTGTGCCAGGCGAAGCGGTCCTCAACGCTGGGGCTGCTGAGCGCGCCGGAGTTGTGGTAAAGCCGGGCGGCGATCAATTCACCCCGGTGGGTGGCGGCCAGCACATTGGCCAGACTGGCCAGGGCGGTGTTGCTGGGGGCGTTGCCCTGCAGCACGCAGGATTCCGCGATGGTGGTAAGCGGATAGTAGGTTGGATTGGCGGCCAGGGCGGCGGCCAACAGCAGAAGCAGCATAACTAGTGGTCTTTTCATCGTGGTTTCCTATGGTTTAAAATCTGGTGGCGAGTTCCAAACGGACCCCGGAGAAGGGGGCCACATAGCGGCAGACGCCGTTGCGGCAGACCTTGCCCCCGGCTTCCTTGCCGGCGAAGAGGACGAGGTCGCTGTCCGCGAGGATGGGATATTTTAGCTCAACGCTGGGCCAGTAGTGGCTTTGCAGGATAGAGGAGAAATCGTTCCACCAGCTTTGCGCGCCCAGCGAAAGGCTGAGTTTGCCCAAGCTGAGGTCGGCCTGGAGGCGGGGTTCGTAGTGGCTGGCCTCCACATATTCGTTCTGGACAGTGTCCAGCACCAGCTTTTCCACGGTCTTGAACTCGCCGGAGAGCACCAGTCCCGTTTTGCCGGCGGGGAAGCTGACCACGAAGGCGGGATAGGCCTCTTTTTGCCAGTGGCGCAGGGCGCTGTCCACCTTTTCGATGTGGCTGTAGGATAGCGTGGCGGCGGTGGCCCCGCTTTGCCAGTCCAGCCCGGCGTAGGCGTCGTTCATCTGTTTTTCCCGGGCTTGGTCCCAGGCTTCGGCGTAGTCCAGGTTCAGGCTCAGGGACTGGCCGAGGGCGATGTTGGTCCAGGCCTGGAAGCCGCGTTCATCGGTGCCGGAGGCCAGGTCGTCGGCCAGGGTCTCGTTGTGGTGGTTGGCCAGGGGAATGTCCTGGACGCGGTTGCGGTAGCTGAAGTTGTCGTAATGTTTGTAGGCGCCGCCCAACTGCACGGGCCCGAAATAGGCGGAGGCGGTGGTGAAAACGGCCAGGCCGTTCAGCATCCCCGCCACAAGTTTGTCGTCCCTGGAAGCCCCTTCCACGGATATCTCAAACTGGTCCTGGATCAGTTTGGCCCTGGCGCCCAGGATGTCGTCCTGTTTGTAGGAAGATCCCTGCAGGGTCTGCATGCCCACAAAGGAGGCGCCGAGGCTGAGGGATTCCAGATGAGGAAAGTTGATGGACTCTAAAAATGGAATGAGGGGTTCCAGAATGGGGTATTCCGCGTCCGCGCCGTAGGCCAGGTCCAGCCTGCCGAGGGAGGTGGGGCTGGGCAGGGCGCTGTAGAGGGCCTTGAGGCGGAGTTTGTCGTCATAGCGGAATTTGAATCCGGTCACGCGGTGGTCTTCGTCCAGCTCAAGATCCTGATAGCTGCGGAAGATGAGCCCGGAGCCGAAGCTTTCCTCGATGGTGCCGGCGTGGATGAGGTAAGCATCCCGGGTGTAGGAGGCGTAAAGCTCCTTCCAGCCAAGGCTGAGGCGGTCCGGGTCAAGCTCTTCCAGCAGTTCGGATTGGTTGGTGCTGTATTTGGGCAGTTCGGCGATGAATTTCATCCCGAAGCTGAAGTTCTTGTAGCCGAGGCTGAAGCCGAAGGAATTCTGGAAATATACGTGCAGCGAATCCGGCACACTGCGGTAGATGAGGCTGGCCTCGTTGAGCCCGTTGAGCAGGGGCGCGCTCTGGGCCGCCAAGCCGCAAACCAGCAGCAGCGCCGCCAGGATCAGTGGCAGTTTTCGCATGGCGATTTAGGGGTTTGAACCGGGTTGAGCTTCTGCTCGGGAGCGGCCTTTTCCTCGCAATCGCAATCTTCGCAGGGCTCTTCGCAATCGCAGTCACTGCCCTTTTCAGCCTCGATCCCCAGCAGGGAGCGGACCTTGATCTCATAATCCTGTTCGTCTCCGGCCACGAAGCCCTTGTGCTCCAGCACGATCTCGCCGGCCTTGTCCAGGATGAAGGTGTGGGGCGGCTCGGTGACGTTGAGCTTTTTGGCCAGGGTCTGGTCCGGGTCGAAGAGGGATACGAACTTGAAGTTCTTGCCCTTGAGGTAGTTTTTGGCTTTGGTCTGGGCTTTGGGGGCGTCGATGGAGACCAGGACCACGGTGAGGCTGTCATATTTTTGGGCGAGGGCGTCCAGGGCGGGCATGGCCTGTTTGCAGGGCTGGCAGTAATCCGCCCAGAAATCTATGATCACGGGGCCGCGGCCCAGTAGCTCGGCGAGGGTGACGTTTTGGTTGCTTGCGTTGGGAAGGCGGAATTCCGGCATGGGCTCGGCCACAAGACTGCCTGCCAGCAGGAGCAAGATTATCACTAAGATTTGGCATTTCATGTTTGTATCTCCATATATTTCAATTTGTTGTCTGTTCCGCTCCGAAGCCCTTAAGCTGCGGGCGGGAGTTGCCTCCCGCCTGATGGCCGCACTTCAGGCGGGTATTTGGCGAGGGGCAGGCGCGGAACGGAAGCTTTGGTCTCATGTTGGCATCAGGCCGGTTATCTGTCAAGCTCCACTTCGATGCCGCTATGGATGTTGGCATTGTTGCCGAAGATAACCGGCTTGGTTTGGGCGAAGATGACCAGCGAGGCGTCGTCCGGGATGGTCACGGCGGAGCTGAGGCTGAAGCTGACGGTGTTGGGGAAGTCCAGAAAACCGATGTCCTGGACGGATTTGGCCCGCACCACGTTGCGCAAGTTCTGGCCTTGGGTGTTGGTGAAGCTGGATTCGCGCTCGATGAGCACACAGTTCAGCACCAGGTCCGTGTGGGTGAACGGGGCCGGCATGTCCAACTGCACCGAGCCGCTGATGGTCTGTCCATCCACGCTGTAAGTGAGGCCGGAATAGTTGATCCGGCTGTCGAGCCCGGCCAGGTTTTGCACTTGCGCCGCGTATTCGGAAAGGATGTCGGCTGAGCTGCCCGTGAGCATCACCTCTCCGTCCAGGATGGAGGTGGGCACTGTGAAGGGTCCGTAGTAATCGTAGGTGGGGTCTCCCGGCACGGTGAGGGGGCCGGTGATGTGGTGTTCCAGATAGCTGAGCTGGCCGGGGTGATCCAGCTGCAGGTCGTGGAGTTCGGCCTCCACGGCGGGGCAGTTGGGGCAGCCCAGGAAGGTGAAATATTCGATGATCACGCGCTGCTTGACCACCGGCGGCTCACAGCTCATCTGGTTTCCCCGCAGCAGCCAGTGCCCGTTCCGTTTCACCAGGCGTTCGCCGGTGAAGGTGCTGTCCGCGATCACGCCTTTGGTCTCGGTGACCTGTAGGCGCCAGTTGACCACGGCGGTGGAGTCTGAAAGCAGATCGGAGGCAAGCAAGGTTGCCCCGGCCACGGCAGCCGGCTGAGCCTGGAAAATGCCTTCCAACCAGGCGCGGCGGTCGGCTTTGTTCAGCCCGAAATGCAAATAGTCATCCGCGAAGAAGGCCATGACAGGGTCGATCCCCGCTTCCGTCTGGTTTTGCAGGGCTTCATCCAGCGGTGTGAACAGCTCTGCCTCCAGATCAACCGCGTCCGGGGGCAGGAAGTTGTGGCCAAAGCGGTCGCAGCCGGCCCCGAACAGGGCGGCCAGAACGATCAGGACGGGAAGGGCAAATCTTTTCATTCGGTTGTCTCCGGAATGAGTTCCAGGGCTTTGAGCAGATCGGCCTTGCTGAAAAGCTCGGCCATCTTGACAGGCTCGCGGCCGGGGATGTAAAGCACGTTGAAGGGCACGCCGATGCTGCCGCCTTTTTGCATCCAGTCTTTCAGCACGGGGTCCTCGCGGGTGAAATCGCCCTTGAGCAGCACCACGCCGCGTTTGCTGAATTCGGCCTGGATATCGGGCTGCAGCAGCACTTTTTTCTCGTTGGCCTTGCAGTTCGTGCACCAATCCGCGCCGATGTCCAGAAAGACGGGTTTGCCCTCAGATTGCATACGGGCAAAGAGTTCCGGCGAGAAAACATACCAGCCGGGATGGTTGGCCGGCACCATGCCTTCGGCGTTGGCCACGGCGGTTGACTGGGGCCGGTATTCCTCTTTCCAGGGCAGCAGGGTGGAGGCGGAGGCGGCGATCACGGCCACGGCGGCCAGGCCCAGGATGATCTGGACGGCCTTTTTGTTTTCGGGGCGCACAAAGCGTCCGTAGAGCCAGGCAGCGAAGCCCAGGTAAACCAGGTAGAGCCCGGTCTTCATCAGGTAGGTCCCACTTTGGGTGAGGCCCCAGACGTTGGAGAAATATTTCCAGGTGAGATACATCAGCACGAAGCCCATCAACTCTTTGAAGATGTTCATCCATTCGCCGGGTTTGGGCACAAGTTTGAGGGCCCTGGGGAAGAGGCTGATGATGATGAAGGGCAAAGCGAAGCCCAGGCCGATGAGCAGGAAAAAGAGCACCAGCATCGGCGAGGACAGGCGCACGGCCACTTCCAGCGCCGGACCCATGAAGGGGCCCATGCAGGAAAAGCCCATCAGAAAGGCGAATACGCCGGCGAAGAAGGAGCCGCCGTAACCCTTTTTGGAGGTGGTTTTGGCCGCCGCGTTCATCCCCGGCACGGTCATTTCCCACACCCCCATCAGCGAGAGGCCAAAGAGGAAGAGGATGCTCATCATGATGAGGTTGTAGAGCAGGCTCTGGCTGAGGAAACCGTAGGTGAGGTTGACCCCGGAGGCCCGGGCGATCACAAACACGGCCGCGATGGCGCCGAAGGAGAGCAGCACGCCAAGGGTGTAAACCAGGGTGTGGATCAGCACTTTGGAGATGTCTTTCTGGGCCTGGTTCACCATGCTCATCGCGCGGATGGGCAGGATGGGCAGCACGCAGGGCGTGAAATTTAGCACGATCCCGCCCAGGATGGCCAGCAGCATGTAGTACCAAATCTGGCCGCCACTGGCTTTTTCAGTGGCCGGGGCGGGGGGTACCGCGTCATCGTTTGAGGTTTGGGCGCTGGCAACAACGGCCGTGGAGTCGGCCGTAACCGGCTGCACCTCAGCAAGCTCTTCTTCCGGCTCATCCTCGCTTGCGGCCACTTCTTCCGCCACCGGCAGGATCTGCAGCTTCACGCTGCCTTCCTCGTCGCGGGGCGGATCGCAGAAACCGCTGGTCTTGTGGCAGAGGTTGTAGGACAGGCTGGCCTTGAGGTTGAGAGGCCCCGGTTGGGCGGTTTTGCTCACTGTGAAAGGCCGGCTGAGGGTGAGGGATTTGTAATATTCCCAGACCTCGCCGTTCTTGTGGTTGGGGGCGGGATAGCTGGTCTTGCCGAATTTCAGCTGCGGATACTCGCCGGTTTCGATCAGATAGAGATAGCCGTCCTCGCCCTCGGCGGGGTCGTAGGACTGCTTTTTCTCGGCATCGGTGATGGTGAGCGTGGCGCGCAGGACACCTTTGTCCCCGGGTTTAAGCTGGCTGGGGCTGACGCTGAACTTCACGCTCTGCGCGCTAAGCAGCAGGGCGGAAAGGGCGATCAGCGTTGCCAGGAAGAGCGTCTTGGCTGGAAGGCGCATCAAAAAACCTCCACGGTTTGCGTATTTTAGTGTTAACGGTTGGGTGCAATTTACATTCCATAGGGCGGAATATCTGCAAGGATGGGTTTGGCCCGTTTGCGGCGCAGATCGTGATATTGGGAGATGAGCAGGCCCAGGATGGTGAGCAGCACTCCAGCCACGGTGCGCCAGGTGACGGCGTCACGCAGGATCAGCCAAGCCAGGGCCACGGTGAAGACAGGGATGAGGTTGGTGAAAATGTTGGAGCGCACCACACCCAGTTCGCGGATCACGCCGGTAAAGAGAAGGAACGCGCCCACGGAGGCGAAAAGGGACATGGCGGCGATGGTGAGCAAGCCCTGGGCGGAGTGGTCCAGGGTGGAAAAGTGCTTCCAGTCGAAGATCAGGAAGACCGGCAGCATGTAGAGCATGCCGAAGAGGCTTTGCCAGGCCACGATGGTGAGGGAACGGTATTTGAGGGTGATGCGGCGCACGGTGATGCCGTAGAACATCCCGGCGAAGACCGCCAGCAGCAGCAGCAGAACGCCTTTCAGGGTGCCGGAGAGGTCGGGTTCGGCAACGCTGAGCAGGGCCACCCCGGAAAAAGAGACCAGCAGGCCCACGATCAGCAGGGGGTAGATGGTTTCCTTCAGGAAGAGCCAGGCGCCCAGGGCCGTCACCAGCGGAATGGTGGAGATGATGAGCGAGCCGAGGGTGGGAGAGACGAACTGCATGCCGTTGGCCTCGCCCAGAAAGTACAGAAAAGGCTCAAAAAAAGCCACCATCATCAGGTAGAGCAGGTCTTTGGGCTCCACCTTCTCCCTTTTGCCGAAAAGGAAGATCACGCCAAACATCAGCAGCGAGGCCAGGGCCAGCCGCAAAAACACGATCTCGTAAGGCCGGTAGGTTAGCAGCGCCACCTTGATCCAAACGAAGGTGAGCGCCCAGAACAGCATCGCCCCCACGGCCCTCAGGTATATCTTCCACATCCTCAGTTCCCTGCCCCTACTCCGTTTTGATGGCCCCCACGGGGCAGCCTTTGAAGCGGCCGTTTCCCTCCACGCAGATGCCGCATTCGGTGCATGTGTTGGGATCGATGTGGGCCTTGCCTTTGTGGAAGGTGATCGCGCCGGTGGGGCAGGGAGCCAGGCAGAGCCGGCAGCCGATGCAGGTTTGGCCGTCCACGCGGTAAGCGGCGGTGCCACCGGTGCTTAGGCTTCCACCTTCCAGATCCCTCAGGATGAGGGGCCCGTCCGCGGAGGAGGTCCAGATCTGGCTTACCAGAAGCAGATCCTGAGACCGCACGCCCTCCACCAGCAGGGTGTCGCCGCTGGCCAGCACCAGGCCCAGGGAATCCAGCAGGCTGGCCGGGGCCAGCAGCAGGCGCAGTTCGTAGCCGGGATCGGCCTTGAGCCAGGTCTGCGCGCCCCGCAGCTCAACAACACCGCTGTGGGCGGTGATCCCAACGGCGGGATCGATCACGGCAAAGGCCGGCAAGAGCAAAAGCAATGCCAACAGGGTAAGCAGCGGCCGGGTCACAGCAGTTCGTCCTTGTTCTCTTGCTGCAGCTGCTCCACCACCCTTTTCACCTCTTCACTTCTGGCTTTGGTGGTCACCAGGATGGCATCCCCGGTTTCCACGACGCAGAGCCCCTCCACGCCTATCAGGGCCACGTATTTGTCGCTGTAAACATAATTGTCGCGGGCATCCAGGGCGAAACCGGCCCGGCGGAAATGGTTCAGCTGCTCGTCGGAAGCCGAGATGTCCGCCAGCGCTTTCCAAGAGCCAACGTCGCTCCAGCCGTAGCTTACGGGGATCACCACCCTCTGGCGGGCGGGTTCCATGATGCCGATGTCGATGGGAACGCGGGGCATGCCGGCATAAGCCGCGGCCACTTTATCCTCACCGGCCCCGGTGGCGCGCAGGTCCACCACCTCGCGGGCGATGTCCAGCGCCTGGGGCAAAAATTCTGTGAACGCCGCTCCTATGGCGTCCAGGGTCCAGCAAAACATGCCGCTGTTCCAGAGGAAACTGCCGCTGCGGAGGAATTCCGTGGCGGTGTCCAGGTCGGGTTTTTCCTTGAAGCGCAAAACGTTGAAGACTCCCGGTCCTGCCTCCTCGCCGGTTTCGATGTAGCCGTAGCCGGTGGCGGGATATTCCGGCACGATGCCGAAGGTGACCAGAGCCCCGTCGCGGGCTGCTTTTTCCGCCCTGGCGAGGCTTTCCAAAAACACCTCCACATCGCGGATGACGTGGTCCGCGGGCAGCACCACCATGCTCTCGGTGGCGGGATACAGCTGCCTCAGCCGGGCCAGGCCCAGCGCGATGCAAGGCGCGGTGTTCATCCCGAAGGGCTCGATGATGATGTTTTCAGCCGGCACTTGGGGCAGATGCCGGCGCACCAGCGCGGCCTGGGAAGCGGCGGTGACCACATAGGTCCGCTCGGCGGGCACCAGCGGTTCCAAACGTTCAAAAGTGAGCTGCAGCATGGATTTGGCGCCGGCAACGCGCAAAAACTGCTTGGGCTGGGCGGCCCGGCTGGCCGGCCAGAAACGGGTGCCGGAACCTCCGGCCATGATCAGCGCTATCACAATCCCTGCTCAGCGGATGATCTGCACATCTTGGGGATAGCTCTGTTTCCACACGGAAGCGGGGATGGAGCCGTTCAGTTTGATCCCGGAAAAGCTGTAGCTGACGCTGTTTCCGCTCTTGTCCGTGTAGCCGAGTTTGCTCACGATCCCGCTGGCGGGGTTGAGCGTGGCGGTGAGCGAGGAGACCAGGTCATCCTGTTTGGGCACCAGCTTCACGCTGGCCGCGGTTTTGGACTGCGAGGTGACGGTCACGGCGGATTTGCTCCAGTAGATCTGCAGGATCTCCACCGGGTTCATTTTGCCGAATTGAGGCTGCACAGCGCTTTGGAACAGCGTTTTGGAAGAGGCATCGTAGAGCTCGACCCGCCCGTTTTCGATCTTGAGCACCTGGATGCCCGGCTTGGTGAAGCTCATCAGCATGCGTCCCGGCGTGAAATAGATCCTGCCGCTGTAGTTGATGCTCTTTTTGAGCTGGGGATAGTAGTTGCTCTGCTGCACGCTGGCCTGGAAGGTGGAGAGGTTCCTGTAGGCGGACTGCAGCCTGGTGTACAGTTCGGAACTGCTCAGGGCGCAGCCGGCCGTCCAGGCCGCCAGCAGCGCCAGCAGGATCAATATGCTTTTTTTCATTTCGTATCCTTGTGTGGTCCTGAGAAACCTTTTACAATCAGTACTAGCCCGCGCCCGGCTTCCTGCGCGTTATTGCTCTTCCCGCAGAATGCCGCGCTGGACCAGCTCTTCCTGGGTGGCCAGCACGTCGCGGGATTTGCTGCCCAGGTGGGGCCCGATCACCCGCGCCCGCTCCAGCAGGTCGATCAGCCGGCCCGCCCGGGCATAGCCGATGCGGAAGTGCCGCTGCAGCATGGAAACCGAGGCCGTGTTGGCGCTCACCACCACTCTCGCGGCTTCGGGGAACAGCTCGTCGTCATAGTCAAAATCGCCCAGTTCCCCGTCCTCTTCCTTCACGATGCTGAAATCCTGTTTGGGCTTGGGCTGCATGGCCAGAAAGTCGCAGACCCGGGCGATCTCCTGGTCCGAGACATACGCGCCGTGAATGCGCTCCGTGAGCGCTTTTCCGGGCGGCAGGAACAGCATGTCGCCGCTGCCCAGCAGGCGTTCGGCCCCGATCTGGTCCAGGATCACGCGGGAATCCACCCGGGACGAGACCTGGAAGGCCACGCGGGCGGAAAAGTTCGCTTTGATGATGCCGGTGATCACCTTGATGGAGGGCCTCTGGGTGGCCAGGATCAGATGGATGCCCACGGCGCGGGCCATCTGGGCCAGCCGGGTGATGGGCACCTCGATGTCCTTGCCGCTGGTGAGGATCAGGTCCGCGAATTCATCCACGATGATCACGATGTAGGGCAGTTTCTCCAGTTCGGGGTCCAGTTCCGCCTTTTCGTTGAACGAGCTGATGTCGCGCACCCGTGCTTCCTGCAGCAGTTCATAGCGGTGTTCCATCTCGCGCACGGCCCAATACATGTTTTCGAGGGCCTGTTCCGGTTCGGTGACCACATTGCCGATCAGGTGGGGCAGGCTGTTGTAGCCGGCCAGTTCCACCCTTTTGGGATCGATCAGGATCAGGCGCAGTTCCTCCGGTTTGGAGCGCAGGATGAGGCTCATGATGATGGCGTTGATGCAGACGCTTTTGCCGCTGCCGGTGGCGCCGGCGATCAGCAGATGCGGCATTTTGGCCAGGTCCGTCACCACGGGGCGTCCCGCGATGTCCTTGCCCAGCCCGAACACCAGTTTGGAGTTCATCGACCTGATCTCTTCGGAAAGCAGCAGGTCGCGCAGATAGATCATGTCGCGGGTGAGGTTGGGAATTTCGATGCCGATCAGGCCGCGTCCCGGGATGGGGGCTTGCACGCGGATGGATTTGGCTTTGATGGCCAGGGCCAGGTCGTCGGCCAGGGAGGTGAATTTGTTCACCTTCACCCCCTTGGCGGGCTCCAGCTCATACTGCGTGATGATCGGCCCGATGTTCACGTTGCGCACTTCCGCCTCGATGCCAAATTCCGCCAGCTTGCTTTTCAGCACCTGGCTGGTGCCCAGGATCTGGTTTTCGATCTCTTTGCGGTCGCGGTCGGAAAGCTTCACGGGGCTTTCCAGAAAGTCAGCGATCGAGGGCATCACATACTCGCGTTCGTCTCCGGCAGCGGTTTCCGGGCCGGAAACAGGCGGCTTTTTCCTTTCTTTGGCGGCGGGTTTCGGTCCCGGGGCGGGAAACTCCAAAGGCTTGTCCGGAAATTCCTGTTTATCGCTTTGGGAATGGTTTTGGATCACGGGTTGCGGCGCCGGCTGCGGTCCCGGCTGGGTGGGCACGTCCTTGTTGATGGTCGGTTTGGGCGCTTTTTCCTTTTTGGGAGCGGCCTCCCGTCCCTGGGTGAGTTCCGCCCAGACCTTGGCGAAGAAGTTTTTCAGGCGCCGGTATTCAAAGCAGAGGATCAAAATGAAGATGGTGCCCAAAATCAGCAGCAGGGTGGCACCGAAGGTGTTGAACACCGCCGCCAGGCCGTTCCAGATGGCTTTGGGGATCACCGCCAGTTCCGGCTGCACGATGTTCCTGGCCAGCCACACCTGCAGCAGAAAGGCCGCGAGCAGCAGCAGATAAAACTTTTGCCGCTTGCGCTGCGCCAGGGGCTCCAGAAAATAGAGGAAGCTGATGATGCCTGTGATGATCGCCGCGAGCAGCGAAAAATGGTAGCCGAACAGGTAGGAGACACCGTAACCCACCGCCACGCCGAACACCCCGATCGGGTTGTCCACCAGCGCGCCTTGCAGGAAGGGCCAGCGGAAGAGGTTGCCCCGCATGCTCAGATGGTCCTTGTCGCTCAGGATGGATTCCCACCCAAAGAGCAGGCTGATCATCACCAGCAACGCCAGCAAAGTTAAAAAGCCAGCGATGAGGCGTTTCTGCCAGAGTTTCAGGCCGGGGGAACGCCTGGTTTTGGAGCTGCTTTTTTTTCTGGTGGCGGTGGCCATCTTGCCCTGCCCTAAACGCTGAAGCGCACGGAGATGATGTCCCCGTCGCGCACGAGGTATTCCTTGCCTTCCAGGCGGAAGAGGCCTTTTTCGCGCAGATGCTTTTCGCTGCCGTGTTCCATCAGGTCGGCATAGCGGAAACATTCCGCCCGGATGAAACCCCGGGCCAGGTCTGAATGGATCTTTCCGGCGGCGGTGACGGCGTTGTCGCCGTCCTCGATGGTCCAGGCCCGCACCTCATCCTCGCCCACGGTGAAAAAGCTGATGTAGCCCAGCATGCTGTAGCAGAGCCGGGTGAAGCGGTCGCGGATGCTTTCGCCGATGCCCATGTCCTCGCGGAAAAGTTGCGCTTCCTCGCCGTCCAGCTTGCTCAGTTCCTCTTCAAAGCGGCCCGCGATCACCTCGGTGACGTAGCCCTTGGCCGCGATCTCCTGTTTGAGGGCGTCCAGGCCGTGAAAGTCGTCTTCGGCGCAGTTGATCAGCACCAGCAGCGGTTTCTGGCTGAAGAAGCGGAAACCGCGCAGGGCCTTCTCCTCCTCCGCGTGCAGCCGCAGTTCGCGCAGCGGCAGGCCGCTTTGCAGGTGTTCGCAAACCTGGCGCAGGATCTTTTCCTCGAACAGGATGGCGGCGGTTTTCACGCCCCGCTTGTAGCCCAGCTCGATCTTTTCGATCCGCTTTTCCGCCACGATCAGGTCTGCCAGCAGCATCTCGTCTTCAAAGGAGGCCAGTTGCCGCGCGGGCTCCCCGGCGGCGAACAGCTCGTTCAGCTCTTCGTCCTGAAAGGCGCGCAGCACCAGCACGAATCCTTCGTTGGACTTGATGTCCGAGAAGAGCGCGTTGTCTGGATTCTCGGCGTGGGCGGAGAAAATGCCGGGGTAGTCGCGGTATTCGATGTGGGCATAAATGGTCTTTTTGGGCTTGTAGAGCTCGCTGAGTTTGGTCACCCGTTCATCCGGCACCTGCACCACGCCGATGTTGGCCTCGGTGGCCGCGGGCGCGTATTTGTCGGTGCTGGCGGAAGTTCCGGTGAGGGCGTTGAAAATGGTGGTCTTGCCGCTTTTGGGCAGTCCGATGAGGGCTATTTTCATGGTTTGGGGTTCTCCACAAGGCTTTTCAGGGAGCGCAGTTCCACTCCGCTCAGAGGGCGCCATCTGCCCAGCGGCAGGTCTTTGAGCATCAGGGTGCCGAATTGCAGGCGCTTCAGGCGCAACACTTTGGCGCCCACGGCCTCCACCATCTGCCGGATCTGGCGTTTGCGGCCTTCGGTGATCACCATTTTCAGGGTCATGCCCTGGCCGCCGTCATTTTTCACGAACACCCCCGCCGGCAGCGTGACGCCGCCTTCGATCTGCACTCCGTGGCGCAGGTCCTCCAGCTCTTTGCGGCTCAGGCGGCGGTTGATCTCAACCCGGTAAACCTTTTCCACCTTGCGTTTGGGATGCGTGAGAGCGTTGATCAGCTCGCCATCGTTGGTCATCAGCAGCAGGCCTTCGGAATTTTTGTCCAGCCGCCCGGCGTAGCGCAGATTGGCGGCGCTGTCCGGCAGCAGGCTGTAGATCGTTTCCCGCTGCAGTTCGTCGGAGTGGGTCACCACATAGCCCCGCGGCTTGTTCAGCATCAGATAGACCTTTTCCGTGATCCGGCGCAGCTCCTGGCCCTGGCAGCTCACCCTGTCCCCGGGGCCGATCCTGCGGCTGAGGTCCAGGCAGGGCTCGCCGTTCACGCGCACCTTGCCTGAGCGGATCAGTTCGTCCGCCTCGCGGCGTGAGCAGATCCCGCATTCCGCCAGCCAGCGGTTCAGGCGCGTGCCCTCACCAGGTTTCAAGGCTGTTTTGGATGATCGTGCTGAAGAGCCGTTCGATGAGCTCATCGGTCGCTTCCTCTTTGCTTTTGGATTTGGCGGTGCTGGCGTCGGCGCCTTCCGCGGCGTAGGCCTCGCTCAGGACCAGGTTCTTGTTTTCGTAGATCACCTGGTTGTTCACCAGATCGGTGAAAACAACGCTGCAGCCCAGGCGCAGCATATAGTCCTGCACGTTGTTGCCGCTGTCGTAGCTGTACACGCTCTCGGAAAAGTCCTGGATCGTCCCTTCCAGCGTGCAGTCCGGCTGCTGGGTCACCAGTTTCAGGCGGCCGTCGCGGCTGAACTGCTGCGTGAGGCCGTTCAGCACCGTATCGCCCAGGTCGAACTGGGAACTTTGGTTCTCAAACGGGAGCACGGCAATTTTTTTCAAATGCGGGTAAGCATTTGAATAGACGGAATATGAGCATCCGAAAAGTACCGCTGACAGCAGTCCGAACCAAATAAATTTCTTGACCATTATGCCATACTCAAAAAATTCTCTATCTTTGTCAAGTTAAACCTTGTCAAAGCACCCGAACACGGTTTTTACGCACGCCACTACCAAGGGAGGTACACCATGGCGAAAAAATTTCTGTCCAAAGCCGACGCGGCCAGGAAGCTGAAGGTCTCCGAGCGCGTTATCCAGGAAATGATGAACAGCAAGACCTTCGAAACCAAGCTGGTGGGGAAAAACCTCAAGATCGACGAGGATTCCCTCAACGAATGGCTGGAAAACCTCAACGAATCGGACGAAAAGATGCTCGCCCTCAAGCGCGTGATCTGCCACTTTGAGGAATACATGCGGCCGGAGAACATCTTCCTGGATTTTGAGGCCGAAAACAAGTTCGACGCCATCCGCATCCTCAGCGTCAAAGCCAAGGAACTCAAGCTCGTGCGCGACGCCCGCTGGCTCTATGAAGTGGTGGTGGCCCGCGAGGAACTCATCTCCACGGCCATCGGACACGGTGTGGCCCTGCTCCATCCCCGCCATCTGCATCCCTCCAAGATCAAAACCCCCAGCATCCTCTTCGGCCGCTCCAGCGTGCCTGTGGATTTTGACGCTCCGGACAACAAACCGGTGAACATCTTCTTCATGCTCCTGCTCCACAACGACAAACAGCACCTCTTCAGCCTCTCCTACATCTCCAAACTGATCATGAATCCCGAGATCCTGGCCGCCTTCAGCACCGCCGCCAGCGTGGAGGAGATCCACAACTGCCTCACCGTGCTGCCCGAACAGCAAAACAAATAAGATGCCGCGCGTTCGAGTGATCCTCGGCAGCCAGAGCGATCTGGCCGCCTGTGAGCCTCTGAAGCTGGTTTTGGCGGATTTCGGGGTGGACTTCGATTTCCACGTCTCCTCCGCCCACCGGAAACCCACCGAAACCGCCCGGCTGGCCAAAAACGCCGAAGCGGAGGGAGTTCAGATCATCATCGCCGCCGCCGGCATGGCGGCCCACCTGCCCGGCGTGATCGCCTCCCACACCACTCTGCCCGTGATCGGGATCCCCCTTTCCAACGGAGGCCTCGGCGGACTCGACGCCCTGCTGTCGATAACACAAATGCCGCCCGGGGTGCCTGTCGCCACCGTCGCCATCGGCGGAGCCAAAAACGCCGCCCTGCTGGCTGTGCAGATCCTGGCCCTGCAGGATCCCGAACTCCAGGCCAAATTCCGCGCCTACAAACAAAAACTCGCCGAAAGCTGAACCTCTTGCCGGGGCGAGGTCACAGGTCCGCTTCCACCCACATTCAGGGTTTTTTTGGCTTTCTTTCAAATCAAGTGGGTACGGGCGCTCACCCAGAAAGAAGCCCGGATGGCTACACAAAGATAGGGCTCTCTTTCGTGCCGGGTGGGTAACAGTCCGAATCAATCCAAAAAATCGGGCCTTTGTCAGCAGTCTGAGCCCGGAGGGCGACAGAACTATAGCGAGGGTGTGAAGTGAGCGCAACGAACGGAACCCCTCGTTGAACGGACAAATCAACCATTTTACAGGCCTCCACCCCTCCCCAAAACGTTTTGCGTTTCGGGGGAGGGGTGGAGGAAATTTCCATTTGTTGTCTCTTGTTTCGTTACGAGGGGCTTACGCTCCCTCGCTATCGTTCTGTCGCCCTCCGGGCTTCTTTATGGTCGAGCACCCATACCCACTCGGTTTGAGAGAGCCGTTTATTTGCCCCCGCCCCCAGCCAGCCATCCAGCTGGAATTTTCCCAAAACCCCCGCGTCGCCCCCAATATCAATACGGTATCAATACGGAATCAATACGGATTTCATCCGTAATGATTCCGTATTGATACCGTATTGATATTGGGGGCGAACCCAGAAAAGCCCCCGTTCCAGACGGGGGCCAGATTGAGACTACAGAGCCTTATCTTAATGCTTATGAAGTTGTTAACCTCACTGCGTGTCCTGCGCGATCACATAGTAAGACCTTTGCGTAATACCAAATTGTCCAGCTTTCCAGGATCTACTTTGTAGTTATCCACAATTTTTCCAGAATTTCCCAACATGAACCCTGAAAAAGCTCAGTTATCCACATATTTTGCCCTCATT
>JAJBAV010000036.1 GCA_020532085.1 Candidatus Cloacimonadota bacterium
TCACCATGCGTAGAGAACTGATAGAACTCTTCGGGAAGAAGCCCTCCGTGGATCTGGACCTGGACAAAGTCCCGCTGCTGCTGCGTGACTACATCAAACTAACCTCCAAAAGCACCGACTGCCATCCCGGCCTGTTGATCAGCGCCTGGCTGCCTCACATCGCCGTCAACCTCGGCAACCGGGTCTACATGCTCTCCAACTCCACCCGGATCTACCCGAACGTCTGGAGCTGCCTGCTTGGCCCCTCCTCCATTTCCCGGAAAACCACGGCCATCACCTACGCCGGATACACCATCAAACCGCACGAGGAACTCTACGAGGACATGCCGCTGGACGTGTACGAGGCGGAAACGCAGTTGCTCTCGAACGTCACCTACTCCAAAATGCTCTCAATGCTGTCCCTGAACGGCACCCGGCTCTTCATCCACCACGAGCTCTCCGCCTGGCTGGCCGAGATGAACAAGCACTTCAATTCCGGCTACAAACAGACAATCACCGAGCTCTACGACGGCGTTTCGAAGACAGTGAGCAACCAGACCAAGACTGAAAGGATAAAAAAACCCGCCCTGAGCATTTCCACCGCCACCACCGAAGCCTGGATGTACCGCAACATCCGCGAAAACTCCGACCAGCTCGGCGGCTTCCTCCAGCGCTTCATCTACTTCGTGGTGCGTGACATCAACCTCGAGGACATCGACCTCGATACCAAGGAAGGCGAGGACCTGGAGGAACGTTTGGCCATTTACGAAGGCATGTTCAAACACTTCCGCGCCATCCCCGGCTCCCACCGGATCAGAATGTCCGATGAGGCCGTCTCCTTGAGGGATGAGGTGTATAAACATCAGTACAAGACCTGGTTCGCCAAAAACAACGACGACCTTATGAGCTACTTCACCCGCATCTACGACGGCTATTTCTACAAGTTCTGCGCCATCTTCACCCTGGTGGAAATCTGGGAGGAGCTCGGTGAGGCCATCCAGCGCGGCTGCTGCGAACGCTTCTTCGATGGCCTCCGCGTCTCCGAGGAAACCGCCGCCCAATGCCTCTACCTCTGTGATTTCTACTTCGCCAACACCATCCCCTTCCTGGAGATCGTGAGTGAACAGGACAAACTGTCCGGGGAACGGAAACTGGTCGAACTGCTGGTGAACAAGTACAATGGAAAGGCCAGGCATTCCGACCTGATGAATATGTCCCACATGAAAAAGCGTGAGTTCAAGGAATGCGTGGAATCGCTTATCGAGCGGGAGGCCATTACAGTTGATACGCATACCGGCCCTAATAACAAAGTCGCCCGAATGTATGTTCTGAATGCCGATATCCGGCACTCTTGGGGGCAATCCGGGCAATAACAAGCCAACATTGAATGGGGGGAGGGGATTCCCTCCCCTCAAATAAGCAGATAAGCTTCAAATAAACAAGCCCTTGCTTATTTGCAAGCCATTGTGGCACAAGATATTAAATCTCAAATTCGCAAAAATGATGTGTCTACTATATATATGTGGAGATTCGTGGGGGGCAAGATGTTATGGGTGTGCTAACTATATGATAATAATATAGATATATATAATATATATTATATATTAATATATTTATATATACTATATGCTACATCCTCCTCTCTGCACTCAAGCCTTGCGTTTTATATAGTAGAGACGCCAAATCTGCGAATTTGACACCTAATTGATACTGTCCCAATCGGTTGCAAATAAGCGGGCGTATGCTTAACTGAGTTATTTGTGCTTATTTGACCCACCTCTGTCCCTCTGTGCCTCTGTTTCTATAAATCCCATTGATCCCTGTCTATCCTGTTCATCCCTGATCTATTTATTCGTGTAATTCGTGGACACCCCCCTCTTTTGTTACCCACTATATATAGGGGCTCCCTTTGGCCTATCCTATTCACTCCCTGCCCACCACCGCCTGACTACCTCCCCAGCCGGCAGGAACTGAGGCGGAGGCAACCAAGGGGTGAACAAGAGAGCCGTAACAAAGGAAAGGGAAAAAGAGAAAAAGGGAAAAGGTTGTACAACCGGTCGGCTCTGGGAGTTCAAACCCGGTTACACCCTTTCACCCCACCACGTCACCACCCCACTACTTCAAACCATTCAATTCGTGTGAATTCGTGTAATTCGTGGACAAAAAAACCAAAGGAGGAAACAAATGAGAGCTTACTTCAAAAACATGCTCCAAGCCTACCGTGGCACCTGCGACGGACTGGTGTACTACTACAATCCCCGGCTTCAGAGGATCATCGTGAGGCCACACGTGAAGCCGAGGCCATCGGCCCAGACCAGGCGCTTTGCCGCCATCGCCACCAACCTCAAAGCCCTGGCCCCTTCCGAGGCCTTCAAAACCGATATGACGGTTTACACCGACATCTACAACCGCCGCCTGGGCTCCAAGAGCCGTCCTGAACATATCCTCAGCAACTGGTACAACGCCTTCATGAAGATGATGTACGCGCTCCAGGCCTCGGATCCCGGCATCGACCTGGAATTCCTGGAGCGCATCCACATCGAAACCAACGATCTTCCCTGCCGCAGCGTCAAACGCGCCGTGGAAGCTGGATTGCTGGAGCCGGTGCCAGGGTATGAACTGCTCGATAAGCTGATGTAAGTGAAGGGAACGAATATGAAATCACCAAACAAGCGGAGGGCTGACGGGACGGGAGCGGGAAACACCTTCAAGAGATGAAATTCGTTGGGTGAATGCATAGCACAACCTCCAATCCAGAAAACAAAGCCGGCCGGGAAAACCGGGACCGCGTTCCGCGCACGCGGCCCCCTTCCCGGTTGGTCTTTTTTTTAATATTGAGAAAATATCTGCTTGACAAAAATCAACTTATCTGATACATGTCCAAACAGCATTACAAATGGAGGATTTAATGAAACGAATAATGATGTGTGCCTTGGTTCTGATGATTTCTATGAGAGCTTTTGACAGCCTTAGGAGTTTGTTTTAAAATGAAAATAGGACGTATTCACCATCAGATTAGAAAACAGGATATGAGAGGTGGATTTAACTTCGTTAGGAGGTTCAAATGGAATTTGTAA
This sequence comes from Candidatus Cloacimonadota bacterium, assembly GCA_020532085.1. Lineage (NCBI taxonomy): Bacteria > Pseudomonadati > Candidatus Cloacimonadota > Candidatus Cloacimonadota bacterium. The sequence goes on from JAJBAV010000036.1 coordinate 3,057, forward strand.
TCGGTATAGTCCTATTCGTTCTTGTTATCGTGATATGGGCTGCTATGAGCGATGCCTCAGCAAAGAAATATCTTAATAACGTGGTATCCTCTATGCACGAATACCAGATAGAGAACTGTGATTTTAGGGGTGGTTCTCTTTATTGTGTAATGAACAGCAACGTTTTTCTGAGCATAGATGAGATAAAAAAAAGAGCTCACATCCTTAAAAATGGCGAATGGAAAAAAGAACATGTGCAACTTCAGGACTTCTGCCCCTCCAGGACATACGTTGCTTTAGCCGATGAAATGGAGTTTAAAGCAGTCTCTAAAGGAATAGTAAGCAAGCTCTTCACGTTTCAACCTATCAACGAAGTCAAGGAATACGGCGGATTTTCAATCGATGAAGAAAATAATAAGATATGCCTTTTCAATATTGACAAAAATGTTATATCTCATAAGATAATTGGATACAAAGATATTCTTGCCTGTGAAATCGTTGAAGATGGAGTCACTGTTACGAGAAGCGCGCGCGGCAGTCAAGTCGGCGGAGCTTTGGTAGGAGGATTACTGCTTGGGGGGGCGGGAGCAGTAATAGGCGGATTGTCGGGAAAAAAGACTACATCCGAAGAAATCGAGTCGATAAGCTTCAGAATAACAGTTAATGACTTAAATAGGCCAATATACGAATACAAGTTGAACTTTGTCCCAATAAAGAAGAACGAAAAGTATCGTAAGATGTTACAGGATAAGGCTAAAGAGTGGGAGGCGATATTCAGTATCCTCATTAAACAGGCCGACCTTCAGAATCAAGCTTGATATTCAACCATAGAAACAGCTACAGGGTCTTAGCTTAGTATAAAGCACCAAAATCAATTTCTTATGGTCAACAGACTATGGTATGATGGTGTTGCTATAGCTTATTCCGCAACAACACATCCAAAGTCACCGGAAAGGGCTTATAGATTCCGCGATATTCTGTAGAAACTCCCAGTTCATCGATCTTGAACTTCAATCCTCTGAATTCCGGGACAGGCTCACGCTTCTTGATTTGGTACACCAGATAATGAGGAGAACTCGGCTTGGAAGGATATTCATGATCGATGAGGTCTTGTTGGGTCCAGAGGACAGGCCCACCCTCACTTAGCGGATAGATCAGCTGGGCTGAGGTGGGGCTGGAATGGAGCAGGATATATTTGGCGCCGATGGCTTCCGGAGACAGGTTTTTCAGGGCATCCTGCCCCTTGGCCCTCGCGTTGTAGAGCATGTTGCTCAGGATCCAGGCCAGATGTTTGGCGTTTCTGTAATAGCAAACCAAAACCCAAGTCTCGTCCGGGAGCAAATCACGGTTGGAGTTTTCGGCTTTGGGGAGTTTGGCGTAGAGGGGAGCTGGTTTGCCCTTTTTGTATGTTTCATAAGCTTTTTTGGCGATTTTCTCCCGCTGGGTGATCCGGTCCATCATATGGTCGGCAACCTCTTTAAGGAAGAGGGATATATCCCCGGCGTGTGTTTGGGCGGCGGCGGGATTGAGAGGAAAGGCGCCGAGGCCAGGAATGATCTCGTGGAAGCCCTTGTAAATCATAGAACTGCTGCCCGGATAGATCACGTAAGCGCCCCCGGTGCGACGGATGGCGTCGCGATAGGCATGCATTTTCATCAGGTCAGTATCCTGAGGATTCGCGGGCAAAGGCTTGCCTTCCACCGGGCTTTCTCCCAGAAGGTCAGTAGCTTTTTCCACTTTGTATTTGGCGTCGAAATGGATATGCACGATCAGTTCTTCTTCTTCCGCTATTGCCTTTCCGGCGGCTCCATCCAAGCCATGGGGCCAGATGCTTAAGGTGTAGTCAGGCCGCAGAGATTTAGTCCAGCTGCCTCCTTTGGGGTAGCCGCTGGAATGACTATCTGGATCGGCGGTACTGGAGAACGTCCGGTTATAGCTGAACTCAATGTTCATGATCCTGCCCTTGTCTTCATACACCCCCTTTATGGCCAGATGCTTTCCCTGGCGGAGATTGAGGTTCAGCTCCCTGTTGTCCAGCGAGATGAGGGAAGCGATGTCTCTTGGCTCCACCCGGAAAACATTCTGGACAATCTCCAGCAAGCGGAAAAACACCCAGTATTCATAGAGGACGGCCACGTCTTTTTTATTGCTTCCATAAACATCATCGCCGCCCTTCCAGGTAATCCGGGAGGCCAGGTCGTGCATCAGCCAAACCCTGAGGATTTCACGATACCCTTCCCTCCTCTGTAATACCGGGCTGCTGAGGGGAATGGTTTCCGGCTGGCCGATCTCACGAAACAGCGAATTCCCCAGCCATTGGTCCAGCCTGTTGGCCAGCACACCCGCTTCAGCGGCCAACCTCTGGTCTTTTCCGGCCTTTTCCCTGACCGCCAGGCAGAGGGCCCGGAAGGTATTGAGAGCGTGTTTCACGAAACGGTTTTCCGCGGTATCGGCGGTTGGGATTTTCTTGCTGCCAACCAACACGGTGGGTATCGAGGTCAAAGACGCGGAAAGATAATGGCCCTGTGGCAAAGATTGTCTCTTGGCGGCTGAGGCTATCTGCCTTGTCATATTCCTGTCAAAGCGCCTGACATTGCGGATGTCGCGAGATGTTTCCACAACGCTCCACGAACTCACCGGAGTAGAAACAACTTTGTTAACCGCGTCCCGAAACTCCTGAGAGTCCAGGATAGAGCGCAGAAAAGCGAATCTCTGATACAACCCTTTGGAGACATCAGTGAAAACAGGCCCGACCATTTGAACCACGGGAGTGTTTGAACGCAGGATAAGTTCGTTGCAATTGTCCGCGATATCACTAAGCATATTCTGGTAATCACTCCGGTGGCCCATCTTCCTGGAGCGAACTTCAAGTTTCAACTCGCCAACTTCAACGTTCTCATCGGCCGACAAGATATCTATTAGCAGGGTCCCCACATAAGTGCCTGGCGTGATCCGACCTGAATATTTGTTCAAGGCGGAACGTTTAACCACGTTATGATCTTCGGACAGCAGGTAGCCTTCCAGCTTGTATTCATAAGAGCAGGATTCGGATACCTGGATTTCAGCCTCGCTTAGTTCCAGAGCCAGTTCGTGGCTGATGATCTCCAGGCTGTCGGGGCTTTCCGGGATAATGGTGATCGAGGCGGTGGAACCATCAAACAAGGTCAGGCGATGGTCCACAAGCTGGTTGAGCATATTTTATCAGGCCTCTGTGAAGCTGGTGAAACCGTTGTCGGTCATATTGCGGTACATCCTGAGAAGCTTCTGTAAGGAGAGTGGATAAGAAACAGGTACATCCGGGTCATCTGGCCTTTTAGTTTCGGCAATCAGCTTCTCAACTACCTCCGCCCTGGTTTTGGGGTCGGGATCATCCAAACATAGGCCAAGCAGTGTCTTCAGCACTGGGTCGAGTTTTTTTCGCGATCCATGCACTTTGGGCAGAAGCTTCTGCAGGATAGCGCCATCCAAGATGCTGTTATCATCTTTTTTCGGGCCAAGCTCTTTCATCAAAGCGCAAAAGCGGTTCATCTCGGCGGCCGTGCGGTAGCCAAATTCGGCTCCAATGGGTTTGAGTTCCTTAAAGAATTTCATCAATTCTTCCCGGGCAAAGGACTGGCTGGCGCCACCGCCATTTCTGAGAACCATAAAGCCCCCGCTGTATTGAGCCCCCAAGCCCTGTTTCATGCTTATCTTGGAGCTGGTGTGGTTTTCCAGATAAGCGTCCATTTCCGTGTCATCAACCCTAAACTCGATCACGTTGGCCCGGTCCAGGACCTTGGGGCTGAACATGTAAGTGGTTTCGTCGATGTTCACCGTACCCACGATGAAGAGGTTGGAAGGCAATTTCACGCTGGGAGGAATGCCATCAATGGGAACGGAACCGGGGTGGAGAAAGATGTCCTGACCGGATTCCATGGCGCTCAGGAAATCGGCAAAGTAGCGCTCCACGTGGCTCATGTTCATTTCATCCAGGATGAGAAAATAAGGCTTGTTTTGGTTTTCTGGTTTGCCTGCCTCGATGATAAGTTCCAGCACCTGGCTGTCCGGGCTCACGTATTTGCCGGGGTCCAGGGCGTTGGGATAACCCAAAAGAGGTTCCCGGTTCGTCCAGTCAGCGCCCACCGGGACCAGCCGGTACTGGTCTTCTGTTTTGCAGATCCATTGGGCGAAGACCTGGGCCAGCTTGGTCTTGCCCGAACCGGACAGGCCGGTGAGGATAACAAAAGGCTTGGTGAGCAGCGAGGCCACGTAACGGGTGGCCAGATCTGAAGTGACGCGGTAATTGGCGGCGGTGGCGGCAGTGACGAAATGAGAGACGTCGAATCTTTGGTTTTCTGGAAGTGTCGGAGGCGGCAGAGGTTGATCTTTAAACTGATTTTTGTATTTGGTAATAATGGCATCAAGGTCTGTCATTACTTCAGCTTCGTCCAGACCGAAATTAGTTTTATCGGAGTCAATTATATATGGCTTACTAACGAAAGATTGATCGAACTTATCAGGCTTACCCAAACCGTTTGAAAGAAAGTAGTCACCTATGGTCTGAGGTTCAGTCCCATCGAATTCCCATTTGTTTTCAGGCGTATTAGTAGCGCTTATCCCATAGGCCAGAATCATCACTTGCTTGGATTTATAAAAGAGGAAAACTGGGTAAATGCCATTTTGGACCTCTTGACCAAACCCCCTGAAAGCGATCCAGGGAACCTTCGTTTGATTGCCTGCTCCAAAACCAAATTTCACTTTTAGATCGTGATATTCTCTTGGATAGTCTTTAGAGCTTAGATCATCTGTCTGAGTCTGCCTAAGAAAGCGTATAATCGATTCGAAAAACTGGTCAGCCATTTTTTACTCCCCATAAAGAAGTTTGCCCAATGATCGCATATCTCCTATCCTGTCAACCTTTATAATTCGAAGTCGGCCCGGGAAGCGACGCCCGGGCCGTTCCTCGTCCTGGGCTCATTTCTTTTTAGGACCGCTGTCCTTATTCGGAAATGGTTCCCGGGGTTTTCCCGGGTTGGGTGCCTGGGTTTCTGGTTCTTCCGCTTTCTTTCTTGGGTAGGGGATGAAATCGGCGCAGATCTTGCCCCCGTACTGACGCCGGACCTCTTCGGGGCTGTTCACCTTGAATCCGAGTTTTTCAAGTTTCGCCAGGAACTCTTCGACGAATTTATCCTCCGAGGTTGGTCTGGGTTGTTCTTCCCGGGTGGGCTGTCCGCCCGTTCCCGTCTTTTTCCCTGTGTCGTTCGTGCTGGCCATGGCCGGCCTCCTTTTCCTTTGTTTCGGAAAAGCGGCGACTGCCCAAAAAAAATACCGGCCGCAAGGGACCGGATCACGTCACCTTAGCACATTTTTAACGCGGAGCAAAGAGCAAATCGCCGCTTATCCGTATATGGATAAGATAATCGGGGCGGGCTGGATGTCAAGGGGTTTTTTCGTCCACAAATTACACGAATTGACACGAATTGGGAAAAGGGGAAAGGGGGAAAGGGGGAAAGGGTTGGCGGGGTGGCGAGGTGGCGTTTTGTCGGGTTGGCTATTCCCGCGAGGCCTGGATCCCGGGGCCCCACGTGCTGGCGCACGCTCCCCCGGGATGACACACAGGCTGGATTCGAATCACCCCATCGGCCAACAAGTTGTCCGGCGAGGACCCCGACGGGACCCTACAGAACCCCACGAACTCGCTGCGCTCGTCCGCGAGGACCCCGCCTCCCCGGAATGACAGGTTGGGTTGGCGGTATGTTCTGCCGGCTGCATGAAGCCCCCCCCTGCAAGCCGGGCGAAAGGTTATATCCCTGGCTGGGCTTTGAACTCCATGCTTCGCTCATTTCCCAGTTAAGGAATTGGCTCCCGGATAGTGGCAGTTAAAAAACCGCATGATAGTCCGGATCATTGCAGCGTGATGCTTGTCAGCAAATCTTGGAACAGCTCTTTCGACCAGTTTTGGAGCGCTGCGGGATCGGTTATAAAGGGCAGGACATCTTGTTTGGCCTGGGCAAAGTCTATGCTGCCGATCCTGGCGCGTAGTAAAGCCCGGAAAGAATCCGCGTCCAGGGACGTTTCCTGTTCCAGGTGGCCGCTCTGTTTCAACCGGGCTTCCAGATGGTCCAGGTTTAGCGTGGCCCCGCTGCGGACAAACCAGATCAGATCGTACCAATCCCGGCCTTTGACCCGGGAGGCCCAGCCGCGGGCCAGAACCGCATGCATCTTGCCAGCAAAGAGATCAGGGAGGCTCATCACCCGGACGCTGAAGGGGATGGGTTCAAGCAGGAAGCGGCTTTCGCTCTCAAAACCACAGGGCGGGTGAGGATCGAGCTCAAATTTCACGCTGCTCACCTCATCGCGATGCAGCCGGCTGAGTTCGGAGCTTGGAATTTTAAGGTCGATCAGGGTTTTCAGGGTGTTGGCCTTGATGAAGGCGGATTCGATCTGGCTGGCCTTTTTCTCAGAGAGGTCCACCTCCGCTTTGATCCCCCAAGCTTCCAGTTCCTGGCGCACGGGGTTCAGCCAGTCTCCCAGCCGAAAATCCGGCTTTTCCTCCAGCAGCGAGAAATCCAGATCTTCCGACCAGCGGTCCAGGCCGTACAGCATCCGCAAAGCCGTGCCGCCATAAAAGGCGGCGTGTTCAAAGAAAGTCCCCCGCCAAAGACCCAGCAGGCAGATCTTCTGGATCAGTTCGCGCAGCTTGCGGCGATGATCGCCGGTGTTACCCGGCTGATATCCGCGCAGGAAAGAGTTCAGGGGATGGGCATTCATTGCGTCAGCTCCTTCAGAAGTTTGAGGTTGCGCTTTCCAGCCAGACCAGCCAGGCGCGAGATCAGCTTCCTGTCCAGGGCGCGCAGGCGGGCAAAATCGATCCGCAGGTCTGCAAAGAGATGGCGCTCCAAAGTGGCGGCATCTTCCAGGGGGGAGGTAAAATACAGCTTGTCGCAGAGGGCCTTTTCCGGGGTGGCGATCAGATAGCTGGTGTCCCCGCTTTCCCGCGCCTGATAGCCCAGGCTGTAATATTCCGGCTTCAGATGCTGGTAGCTAAAGGTCCCCACCGCGGTCTCAAAGGCCTTGCGGCGCCCGGTGGTGACAGAGGTGACCTGGAAAGCCAGTTCCGGAATGAGGCCATAGCTGGCCAGGGCGTAATCCAGAGAGACGTAGGAAGGCCCGTAAAGGAGATTGGCAACAACCTCGGGGACAAGGTCCCGGCCAAAGCGCTCTGAGAGAACATAGAGGCCGCTCTTCAGCGCGATGATCTCCCCGGTTTTCAGCAGCTTGCTGATCTTGTTGCGGGGATATCTGTATCCGCTGAGCAAGCCCTTCAGATACTGATAGTCGAAGGGCTGACGGCTGACGTTTAGCAGTTGCTCTGTCATATTACCTCCAGTATGTGGACAATTTGTCAACATGCTGGTATCGTGTCAAGGGAAATGTTACTGGTTTAATTTCCGCATTTTAGATTAGTTAAATCTGATACCAATGATATCTTTTTTCCGAATTGTGGGAAGGGGTTTTTTCGTCCACATATTGACACAAATTGGGGAAAAGGGGAAAGGGAGAAAGGGGGAAAGGGTTGGCTATTCCCGCGAGGGCTGGATCCCGGGGCCCCGCGTGCTGGCGCACGCTCCCCCGGGATGACACACAGGGCTGGATTCGAATCACCCCAATCCGGGCTTGTGTTTTTTTAGTTGATTCGGGTATTGGCCCAGCCAGGGGGGGAAGGCAATCGAATTGTTTCTTTCGCCACTTGGTGTCCATCCTTAAATCAGCATCAGCAAAAAGATACAGCCCCAATGGCCCGCGACAAAATCCCCTCTCTTTGACTATGATTTAACTATATTAATTTGTTTTTAGATATGAACGGATTATGTTTGTTTAGTGGCTATAAACCACAATTAGTTAGCACGATATATGACTCTAAATATCGTATTTGCCAAAGTGCTGCTTGTATTTTTCAACTACCTTGCTTTACAGTAGCTTACGCTGATAAGATACTATAACGTCAAGTAGCGGCGGACGCCGATCCGCCGGGACACTGTGATCCCGGAACGAAGAAACGGAATCCAGACTATGTGGGAATAGCCAGCCCTGTCATTCCGGGAGAGTAGCGGTACGCGACGCGGAGAATCGGCATTCCCGGGTCTTAAAATGCGGCGCAGCCCTCCAATAGCACCCTGAAACTGCTTGCAAAAATAATACTTGACCAAATTGAACTGAAAAATCTGAATGATTTTTTTAATCTGTTTAACTTAATAGGATCATTACCGACATGGGGAAATTGCTCAAAAAGGACAAAAATATAGCACCTCACGTGGGCGCCATCATTCAGATTGCTTATCAATTGATGCCATCCGATCCCGGGGAATGTATCAGTCTGGCCAGGGGAAAAGCCGAAGCGATAAATGACCAGCAATCGATTTCCTGGATCGCATTGCAAACTGCCACTATCAGGTCATCACCGGCATTAGAAATGCAACCGGCGAACACGGACCGATGAAGGCCATCGATCACCCTCAATATCGACAGCCTGAGATATCCACCCGGGCTCTGAGGATACAATATTCCCATAACCAACTACAGGAGAATATCATGAAAACAAATCTCAAGTTTCTGTTGCCCCTGCTATTTTTGATAACAGCAGTAATACCCGTTTTTGCCGCTTTTCCCGGCAGCGGGACCCGGGAACAGAGCAGGGAAATTGATCTCATCCGCGAAAACAGCGAACTCAGCAGTGAAAACGGTGAGCTGGTCCGCGTGGATCCGGACAGCTATGAGCCGGATGACGACGCCGCCGATTACACATTGATAGACCCGACACCGTTCCTTGGTGCCCAAAACCACACCCTGCACTCCGGTACGGACCTGGACTGGTATCGCTTTTACGGTTATACGGACAGGAACTATCATTTCTACTCCACCGGCACCATCGACACGGACATCTATCTGTATCTGGATGATGGGACCACGCTGCTCGAATATAACTATGATGGCGGGGAAGGCACAAATTACGATCTGTACTTCACCCCACCCGCCAATGCTTACTACAAGATCAAGGTGGTCGGCTACAACGCTGTGGGAGCTTATGTGTTCTGTTATCACCTCGTAGCGGATCCGGGTCAGGCTCGGAATGACGCAGAGGCTCATGGTTTGTTTGTCCGGAGGACAGCAGACGGAAGGCGGTGGCTTCAGCCACCGTTCACCGCCCGGGGACCGACCCCCAAAAAGACGATGTCCGGTGCTTTCAAGCACCGGCAATACACCCGGTGATTCGCCCTTCGCGGCCTCCGGAGGTCACGTTTACGGCCTTTTCACCGGATACAGGGGGTGAACGTCAGCCGGCGGTTGAAACCGCCGGAGATCGTCTCTTTTTTTCCGCTGATAACCAGGAACGGTGGCTGAAGCCACCGCCTTCCGTCTTCTTCCCCTCGAGCTTTGGGCGGCGTTTCGCCGCGGCTCTGCTGTAGTCGATGCTCGTGCCTCGCTCGACTCCAGCTGGGTGAGCTATTCCCGCGAGGGCTGGATTCGATTCACCCCACCGACCAACAAGTTGTCCGGCGAGGGCCCCGAGGGGTCAAGCCCGGAATGACGTGGGTTCTTGGGGTGTGTTTTGAAGTGGATTCCGGGGCCCCAGTCGCTGGCGCGACTACCCCGGAATGACGGGCTGGGCGGAGCAGGGTTGTTTCTGGATTCGATTCACCCCACCGGCCAACAAGTTGTCCGGCGAGGACCCCGACGGGTCAAGCCCGGAATGACGTTGTTTCTTGGGGTGTGTTTTGAAGTGGATTCCGGGGCCCCAGTCGCTGGCGCGACTACCCCGGAATGACAGGCTGGGCGGAGCAGGGTTGTTTCTGGATTCGATTCACCCCACCGGCCAACAAGTTGTCCGGCGAGGACCCCGACGGGTCAAGCCCGGAATGACGTGGGTTCGGGCGGGGTGGGGGATGTTCTGCTGTAGTCGATGCTCCTGCGTCGCTCGACTCCAGCGGGGCGGGGGCCGGAGGGTGATCAGCCCAGGATGAAGGAATTTCCGCCGGTTTTGCTGATGCAGCCCTTTAGCTCGAGGTTCAGCAGCAGGGTGGAGAGTTTGCCGAACTTGTGTCCGGAGCGGAGCAGCAGTTCGTCGAAGCTCAGTTCGCGTTGTTCGCCGGTGAAGAGGTCATAGAGTTTTTGTTCGTCAGCGCTGAGCTGCGGCAATATCTCCAATTGCTGATCATCAGAGGCATCCAAGCCCAGAGCCGAGAGGATGTCCTCCGGTGAGGTAACGCACTGGGCGCCGTTTTTGATGAGGTAGTTCGGGCCCTGGGCGTTCGGATGGTTGATCTCGCCGGGAAGGGCCATCAGATCTCTGTTTTGCTCGATGGCGTGTTTGGCCGTGATCATGGCGCCGCTGTCCATCGGGCCTTCCACGATGAACACGCTGCTGGCGAGGGCGGAGATCACTCGGTTTCGCGCGACGAAATTCCAGGGATCGAGTTTGGTGCCGGGATCGAATTCGGAAACCAGGGCGCCTTGGGCGATGATCCGCTCGGCCAGGTCGCGGTTGTTCGGGGGATAGATGGTCTCGAGGCCTCCGGCGAGCACGGCGATGGTGCGGGAAGCGTTTTCCAGCGCGGTGGTGTGGGCCACGGTGTCGATGCCGTTGGCGAGGCCGCTGACGATGGTGGCGCCCTGTTTGCAAACCGGGCCCAGCAGTTTGGCGCAGCTGGCGCGGCCATAGGCGGTGGGTTTGCGGGTGCCCACCACGGCCAGGCACACCTGTTGCAGGGCGGCAGCCAGATCACCGCGATGCCAGAGGATCAGCGGCGGGGCCAGGATGTTGGCCAGGGCGGGGGGATAGTTTTCCGCGCCGTAAAACACCGCTTCGACGCGGTAATGCTGGCAGAGTTTGGTGATCTGTTGCAGCCGGGGATGCGGGACGGCCAGGCGCAGATGCTCACGCAGGGATGGTTCCAGCCGTTTGTCCGCCTGCAGGGGATGGTCTTTCCGGCCCACGAAAGCCAGCGGATCGGGATACTTGGCCAGCAGCTCCAGGGCGGCCTTGAGTTTCAGCCCCGGCGCGGATTTGAGGCAGAGCCAGGCCTGCAGATGTTCGGTCACAGGCTTTGCAGCAGTTTGAAGAGCCGGTACTTCAGCTCGTCCAGGTTGATCTGGCCCACGGCGGAGATGGAGATGGCGTCCACCCCGAACTCTTTCTGGAACTGGGCCCTGACGCCGGCCAGGATTTCCTCGCGGGCGTCGTCGGGAACGGTGTCCAGCTTGCTGAGGGCCACCAGGCAGGGTTTTTTGTCCATGAAGGGGTCATAGAAATAGAGCTCGGAACGCAGGGTGCGAAAGGCTTCCGCAGGGTCGGGCGCGCCGATGTCGATGAGAAAGAGCAGCAGGCTGGTGCGCTGAATGTGGCGCAGGAACTGGTGTCCGAGGCCTTTGCCCAGGTGAGCGCCCTCGATGATGCCGGGGATGTCCGCCATCACGAAGGACTGGTAATCGCTAACGCGCACCACGCCCAGCATGGGTTCCAGGGTGGTGAATTCATAGTCCGCGATCTTGGGCCGGGCGGAGGAAAGCACGCTGAGGAGGGTGGATTTGCCGGCGTTGGGAAAGCCCACCAAACCCACATCCGCCATTAGTTTTAGCACCAGCTCGAGTTCCATTTCCCGGGTTACGCGGCCCGGAGTGGCGTGGCGCGGGGCCTGGTCGGTGGGGGTGGCGAAATTGCTGTTGCCCTTGCCGCCGTGGCCGCCTCGGGCCAGGATGATCTCTTCGCCGTGGGTGGTGATGTCGGCCAGTTTCACCTTTTTGCCGCCCTCGTCCAGACGGAAGATCTCGGTGCCCAGAGGCAGGCGCAGATAGACGTTGGCGCCGCCGGCACCGGTTTTTCTGGAGCCGGAGCCGGGTTTGCCGTTCTCGGCACGGAACAGCTTGTTGAAGCGGTAATCCAGCAGGGTGTTCACGTTTTCGTCGCCGATGGCGATCACCGAGCCGCCGCGGCCGCCGTCACCGCCGTCCGGCCCGCCTTTGGGGATGAATTTTTCCCGGCGGAAACTGACCACGCCGTCGCCCCCGTTGCCGGGTTTGACGGTTATCTTGGCATAATCAATGAACATCTAAAGCTTTGCCATCCTTCATTTTGTGATCACGAAACGCTGAACGGCCGACCTTCCGCCCTGCGCTATCCGCAGAAAATAGACGCCGCTGTCCAGACCGGTCCCGTTCAGAGTGCCGTTCCAGGGCAGGTCCAGACCGGCCTGGGCCACGCTTCCTTCGTAGAGGGTGCCCAGTTTCTGGCCGCGCAGGTTGTAAACCCGCACGCTGAGGGTTTCCCGGGAGAGCCCGGCCAGGCTGATGGTGAAGGGATCGCCGCACCGGAGCGGATTGGGCAGGCGGCAGCTGAGTTCCGCCGCGGGCAAGAGGTCGTCATCAGTGCCCACAAACCAGTGCAGATATTCGGGAATGTCGATGGCGTTATCGCTCCAGCGCAGGGTGGCAAAATCCGGTATGCCGGGCAGTTGGACAGAATAGGAGACGGGCTGGCTGAAGTCGTGGCTCAGGGGCAGGGGCTCCAAAACCTGTAGATCCGGCAGCACCAGTTCCATCTGCAGGGGGAAATCCCCCTCCGCGTCGTAATAGTCGAAACTGAAGGTATGCGACATCAGGTCGAACCAATAGTTTGAGCACTGCGGCAGGGTGTTTTCAGCCACCTGGTAGGAATGGTCTTCGAAGAAGAGGATGCCCGGGGTGCTGTAATCGCCGATGCCGTAGTCAAGCGCGTAGGTGTTGGGATCGATGCTGAGTTTCATGGTGAGGCTGGCGGCCACGAGGGCGTTCACGGAATTGGGCCAGGCGCCGAAATCCGGGTCATTGGTCAGGTCGGCCAGATCGCAGGCCATGTATAGCTTTCCCCCCAGCACCATGGTTTGGATGTTGCCGATGCGGGTGAAGGAGGGCAGGCCGGCGTCGCCCAGGCGCAGTTTGTAGAGCCCGGGCTGGATCACGTCGGCGATGTAAAAGGAATAGATCATGGCGTAGGAAAGCGTGTCCACCACGGTGTCGGGGTTGGAAAGGGTGGTCATGTAAACGTTGTAGGAAAAGACGCTGTTGAGGGTGGGAAAGCTGTTTGGAACATTGGCCAAAGCTGAATAGAGCTTGGTGGGGGTGGCGCCGAACCAGCTTTCGGTGAGGTCGAGGTTGGGGGCGTAGGTGGTTACGGAATCGCCCACGGCGTCGGTGCCGATCTGCCCCAGGTTGGACACGGACGGGGGAAAGAGCTCGGAGCCGAGGTAGGGCGTGTGCATGTAAACCAGGTTCTCCTCCATGAGCACCAGTTCGGTGCGCAGGCGGTAGCGGAGGTTCTGGCCAAACTCGTAAGGAAGCAGGGCCTGCATCTGCACATCGCTGTAAACCCCGGTGGGAGCCTGTTGCCAGCCGTTGCCGCCGGCGTTGTACCAGCACTGGGTGTCCATGCCCAGGCCGGTGGGGTCCTGCCAGCGCAGGCGCAGATTGCCATCGGCGCAGCGGGAGCTGTGGACCATGTTTTGATAGGGATTCAAAAGCTGGGCGCCCAGCAGCGTGGCCGCTAGCAGCAGCAGGCAAAGGATGAGTTTAGTTTTCATGGCGGTGTCCTCTTGGGAACAGAATATTGGGGCCGGTCATGGCTTTTCCGGCTCGATCAAGCCGGCTTCGGCCATTTTTTTAAAGTTCGTCCAGATGGTGGCGTTGGGCTGGCTGTAGGCGTCCGGGGCCCGCGCGAAATCCGGGGCGTTGGCCAGCACGTAGTCGCGCAGCCAGGGGGGCAGGTCTCCGAAACCGCCTTCCAGTTTGCGTCCGCGGCCTGTGATGATCACATTTCCCGGACGTTCGCCCATGCGCATGAAAGGCAGCCAGGGATAGATCCGGGTGAAGGTGTAGAGCGCCGGAACGCTTTGCAGCAGAGGATCTTCCAGATCGCTTTGCCGCACCAGGTACTGGGAAAGGTCGGCCGCCTGATAGGTGTCGCTCTGGGAAAAGAGCGGATACTCTTGGCGGGAAAGGACATTCGGATAGTGGGGAAAGAGGTCGTTGTGCCAGACCAGCTGATCGCCCACGGGAGTGGAGGGCAGCACCAGATGCAGCAGCTGGAAATACTCGTCGGTGAAGCGCAGGTCCATATTCGCGGGGTCGTTAAATACATGCAGCACAGGAACATTCCTGCCCGAGACGGGATTCAGCCAGGTGGAGAGGACTTCGCCGCTCTGATTGTGCAGAAACAGCATCACCTCTTTGCCCAGCAGCAGATAGCCGCGCTCATCCGGCACCGCGCGCAGGATGTGGTAACCCTCCACATCGAAGAGGTCCTTGCGCCGTTCACCGGGAATGAAGCTGTAAGCCTTTCCCTGCCAGTGGATGACGCAATCCCCGCCGGAGAGGTCGGCCCGGGCGCGGATGTAGTTGTCCAGATAATCCTGGTTGGGGCGCTGGACGCGGAAGGAGGCGATGATGGCCTCGAAATCCGGGGCCACCTGCTCGAAATACCAGATCTCCTCGGCAGAGCAGGTGAGAATGTAAAGCATCTTCTGATGAGGCACACGCACCCGGATGGCCCGCAGGGTAAGGGCGCCGTAAAGCGGATAGCTGAAATCGAGGCGGTGGGCGCGGTGTTTGCCGAGGCTGATCTCTTGGGAAGAGATGATCCGGACGGCGTCGGGGTCCAGCGAGGGAAGCTCATTTTGCAGCTCGGCGCGCAGCTCGGCGGCGCCCCGCTCCATGAAGGCCGCGAAATCCTCCGGCTCTTCCTCCAGGGGGGATACCTCCACCCGGAAAGTGTTGGGCAGCGAGGCTTTGTCCAGCTGGGAACTGGCTTCGAACCAGCCGCTGTCCGCCAGTTCCTTCACCTGCCAATCGGCCGGATGATCGAGTTTGTAAGTGAATCTGGGATTGATGTGCGTGACCAGGCCCGCGGCCTCCGCCCCACAAATCAGGGCCGGGACCAGCAACAGCAGGCAGCAGATGGCTTGGGACCGCATTTTTCCTCCCGGAAAGGCAATTTTCACAGTTTGTGGCATTAAAAAAACGCGGTCTAAAAGTGTCAAGCGGGAATCTTGGCAAGCATGCCGCCGCCAGAACCTGAGGCAATATCACGCCATGCAGCGCGTCGAGCTTGGCGCGGGACCGGATCAGGCTAACTTATCCAGGGTAAATATGAAGTCCCCCCGCGGACGCAGGGAAGGTGAAACTTGTTCCGAACGATGATGCTGACACTCGCATTGAGCTTCGCGGCCCCGATTTCGGCATACACGGTCGCCCAGCTCAACCGCACGTATGTTGATCCGGGGCGCGACAACAGGCAGATAGCCACCCAGATCTACTATCCGGTGCCCGAAACGCCCAGCCCGAGGCAGGACAGAGTGGCCTTTTCCCTGCTGGTTTTTGGGCATGGCTGGCTGCTGCCGGTTTCCACCTACGCCACGCTGCGCAACGAACTGGTCTCCCAAGGTTGGATAATGGCTTTTCCCACCACGGAGGGAAGCCTCTTTCCGGATCACCAGGATTTCGCGCTGGATCTGGATTTTGTGGCGCAGAGCGTTCTGGCGGAGAGCTTTCTGGGCGGCTCTGAACTCCAGGGCATGGTGATGCAGTTTTCAGTGTTGATGGGCCATTCGATGGGCGGCGGAGCGGCAGTTTTGGCTGCCGCGGACACGGGGGCGGATGCCCTGATCACCCTGGCCGCCGCCGATACCGATCCCTCCGCGATCGACGCCGCCGCGGAGGTTACCGTGCCATCCCTCACCCTGGCCGGAGGCGGAGACAGCATCACTCCGCCCGCACAGCATCAACAGCCGATCTTTGCCAACCTGGCCTCGGAATACAAAAGCTACGTCTCCTTCAATGGATTGGGGCATCTGAACATCTACAGCGATCCACTGGTTGTCGCGGTGATCCTGGCCTGGCTGGCTTACGCTCTGGATGGCGAGGTCTCCGCTTTGATCGACTACTTTGACCTGCTGGAGCAGAATCAGAATGGCCTGATCCAGGTCCATTCAGGCTATCCCGAAGTGGCTGTTGGAGAAGACGCGTTCACGCCGGCGCTGGCGAGGCTGGAGATCCATCCCAATCCCGCCAAACCGTCCACAACCATCAGCTACAGCCTGGAAAGACCCGCGAAGGTGAGCTTGGCGGTTTACGACCTGCGCGGGCGCCGGGTGCGCCAGCTGTATCAGGGAGTTCAGGCGAAAGGTGCGCACAGCCTGGTTTTCGACGGCAAAGACGACCGGCAGGAGGTTCTTGGCAGAGGCTTGTATCTGGCCCGGCTGCGGGTATCTGGAAGGGACAGGGTGGGCCGGATAACGCTATTGGACTGATCAGCGGAGATTGAGCAGCAACAAACTAAGCAGCAGCAAGGCCCAGAGGATGGCGTCGCGGGGAGTGGCGCGCTTTTTCCAGACCAGCAGGTCGCTGACGATGCTCAGAAGCACTATGGAGACAGCCACCAGGGGATAGGCGACGGCGGCCGGGACGCTGTCCAGCCCTTTGAGGAAAAAGACGGTGGAATAGCGGTTCGGAATACCCAGAACGCAACCCAGCAGGATGCTCTGCAACGGAATACGGATCCTGCGCAGCAGGATGGTGGCCAGGGTGAAGACGAAAGCGGCGGCGAAGATCACCAGCACGAAGGCGGATTCGGCCCCGCTGCCCAGCTCCTTGTAAACCTTGAGGCTGGCGTCCGTGAGCCCGGAAATGACGAACAGGGCAACGATCCACAGGAAATCACGCAATTGCCGCGGATCGGCGCGGAGGCTGAACGCGGCCAGTCCGGCCACGATGCCCAGGCCGTTCCAGAAGGACAGTTTTTCGCGGAACACCAACACCGCCAGCAGGATGGGAATGATCATGGCGATCCGCATCACGCCCACGGAGAGGGACAGGCCGTTCACCACGATCGAGCGCTGATAGACCCAGAAATTCGCCAGGAACAGTCCTCCCGCCGCCACGCCAAGCAGGATGTCGAAGGCGGGCAAAGCGGGCAGGCGGAATCTGAGGTTGGCCAGTCCGAACAGCGAGGCCATCAGATAGTTGCCCAGAAAGACCGGGAGAATGTTCCGCCCTTCGCCGCGGTTGAACACCATCAGCAGATTGGCGATCAGGACAGAGCAGAGGACGCTGAGAACCAGATACAGCATCTAATCCCGTTACTTCATCAGCACCACACGGAGCATCTGCGATCCATCCTTAGCGCTTAAACAGCAAAGATATACGCCCGGGGGCAGGGAGCGTCCCCGGCCATCCGTTCCATCCCAAACCAAGTTGATCGGGCCGGCCTCAAGTTCGGAGAAAACCCTCACTTTCTGGCCTTTCAGGTTATAGATGGCCAGGCTGCCCCGTTGTCCATCTTTGAGGCTGAAACTTATCCTGGCGGAGCCAGAAAAGGGATTGGGGCTTATCCGCAAAGCCTGCGGGGGCAACACGTTGTCGTCGGAGGAAGTGTAGATGAAGCTGAGCGTCGCGGGTTCGGACTCACCGCCGTCCGTGTAGAAGGCTGTGACATCCACCTGGTAGTCCTGGCCCGGGACGAGGCCTTGAAGATCGTACTCCTGAATGAAAGTGGAGCCCAGGCTCACTGAATTGAGGTAAATGTTGTAGCATTCCAGCTGGGCCGTGCTTCCCTGGGGGGCTGTCCAAAACAGGAAAACGCCCTCGGGCTGGGGATGCCAGCTCAGGCCGGTGGGAGGGTTGTGGATGTTTTCCGTCCAGCTTAGCGTGGCGGGTTCGGATTCCCCCGCGGTGTATCGGGCCGTTACTGCCGCCGTATATTGCTGGCCGCCAGCCAGTCCGGGCAAAGCCCAGTTCGTTTGCGTGGTCTCCCCCAAAAGCTCTCCGTTCAAATAAACCCTGTAAGCCTCAAAAGGCGAGCTGCTGCCGCCCTGGGGGGCGTCCCAAACCAGTCCTCCGTGCGGGTGTTGCGGGTTTTGGGGTGGATTGAGCACCGCCCCGGAGTAAAGCTGGTTGCGCCAGTAGCTGAAGGTGCCGTCGTAATCGCCCAGGATGAGGTCCAGATCGCCGTCGTGGTCGAGGTCGGCCAGGGCCGGGGCGGCGTTCTGGTCGGTGCTGATGCCGCTGAAGATGCTGCTGTTTTGCGTCCAGCCGTGTCCCTCGCGCAGCCAGCAGGTCAGGTTGCCCTGAAGGTTTCCGGCCAGCAGGTCGATATCGCCGTCGCCATCGATGTCACCCAGGCAGGGTGAGCATTTGGAGCCCACGTCCAGGCCCGAAAAATAGTTCGGCACCGCGGTCCAGGAAGGCAGCGGAGCTGTGCCGTTATTCGCGTAATAATAGAGGTTTCCCGCCTCATTGCCCACGATCAGGTCCAGGTGCAGGTCGCCGTTCATATCCGCGAGGCGGGGCACGGACCAGCCTCCCAGCGCGGCCGGAGGCGTGACCCCGGTAAGCTCCACAAAGCCGGTGCCGGTGTTTTGGTGAAAGAAGAGGTTTCCGCTCAGATCGCCCACAACGGCGTCCGGAAGGCCGTCAGCGTCCAGGTTGCCGGTGGCCGCGGCGGCATAGATGGAGTGGTCGATGCTGGCGAAATAAGCGCTGTTTTCGCTCCAGGCCGGCGCATAGATGGTGCCGGTGTTTTCATGGTATTTGATGTAACCCAGCTGGCTGCCGCTGATCAAGTCCAGGTCGCCGTCGCCGTCAAAATCCTGCAACCAGGGGCTGCTGGCGCCGCCCACATCGATCACGCCGCCGAAGAGGCTGGTGTTGGCCTGCCAAACTGGACTGGACTGCGTTCCGATGTTCAGATAGTAAAAGAGGGGCCCGTCCGCGGTGCCGAACACCAGATCCGGCAGGCCGTCGCCGCTGATGTCCGCCAGATCGGGGGAATTCCAGTAAGTGGCGTTGCCCAGTCCGGTGAAAAGGGCCGAATTAGCCTCCCAGAGAGGGTTGCCGGCATTGCCGTTATTCTGATAGTACACAAAGCCGTGCGCGTCCCGTCCGCAGAGGATGTCCTGGTCGCCGTCACCGTCGAGGTCGCAGAAAACGGGATAGGCGTAGAGGCCGATGTCGCCCAGGGTCTGCGCTGCTGCCGCGCTGAACTGGGCCGCGGCGGGGGTGCCGGTGTTGGTGTAAACCCTCACGCCGCCGTCCTCGCTGAGCCCCACCACCAGGTCCGGATCGCCGTCGCCGTCCACGTCGGCCAGATCGGGCACGGGATTGTATCCCAGCCCCAGGGCGGGAAAAAAGCCAGGCTGTTCGGCCAACACAGGCTGCGAGGGGGTTCCGGAGTTCAGATAGAGGTGCAGGCCGGTGAAGCCGCCGGTTACCACGTCCAGGTCGCCATCGGCATCGATATCCACGCAGTCCGCCATTTCCGCGTTCAGGGCCGGGATCACGGAGGTGATGTTTTCCCCGATCGTGAACTGGGGCGAACTGGCGCTGCCGGTGTTTTTGATGTAAACGGGGGCGCTGTTGCTGCCGCCCAGCAGGAAGTCCTGGTCGCCATCGGCGTCCAGATCGGCGAAACGCGGCTGGGAAAAGGTGAAACTGGGCACGCCGCTGGGGTTGAACACGCTGTTGTCCTGCTGCCAGGGCTGGGCGGTCAAAACCGCCGCAATCGCGAGCGCGGGCAAGATCAGGGAATATCTTGGCATGGCTTGGCTTCCTTTTTTTGCTGTGACAGCGCTCAGCCCCAGTATTTGCGGTCCAGGGTGCGGTACTGGATGGCCTCGGAGATGTGGTCGCTGTCGATGTTGGCCTGGCCTTCGAGGTCGGCAATGGTGCGCGAGACTTTCAGGATGCGGTCGAACACGCGGGCGGAATAGCCCAAATGGTCTATGGCGTGCTGCATCTGGGCCTGGCTGTCCGCGTCCAGCTGGCAGTATTTGCGCAGCAGCCGGGAATTCATCTGGGCGTTGCAGAAAATGCCTTCCTCGGCGTAGCGGGCGCGCTGGATCTGGCGGGCCTGGTTCACCCGGGCGCGGATGTCGGCGGATCGGTCTCCGGAAGGCAGGCTGGCGAGGTCGGCGTAGCTTACGCTGGGCACCTCCACGTGGATGTCGATGCGGTCCAGCAGCGGCCCTGACACCCGGCCGCGGTAACGCGCGATGGCGCCCGGTTCGCAGGTGCAGAGATGGTTGGGGATGTTGGCGCCAAAATAGCCGCAGGGACAGGGATTCATCGAGGCGATGAGCATGAAGTCGGCGGGAAAGGTGAGGCTGGTGGCGGCCCGGGAGATGGTGACCACCCCATCTTCCAGCGGCTGGCGCATCACTTCCAGCACGCCGCGCTTGAATTCCGGCAGTTCATCCAGAAACAGCACGCCGAAGTGCGCCAAAGACACTTCCCCGGGGCGCGGGAAGGTTCCCCCTCCCACGAGGCCGTTTTCGCTGCAGGAGTGGTGCGGAGCGCGGAACGGACGGGTGGTGAGAATGCCGTTTTTGAAATGCTTGGAATAGCCGGCCACGGAATGGATCTTGGTGGCCTCCAAAGCTTCGTCCAGAGAGAGTTCCGGAAGTATGGTCGGCACCCGGCGCGCCAGCATGGTTTTGCCTGAGCCGGGCGGGCCGATCATCAGCAGGTTGTGGCCGCCCGCGGCGGAAACCTCCAGAGCCCGCTTCACCTGATATTGGCCCTTCACGTCGTGCATGTCCAGGGGAAAATCGTTCAACACGGAGAAGATCTTGTCCCGGTCAACCGTTGCCGGCTTGATCTCGATCTCGCCGCGCAGAAACAGCACCGCCTCCCGCAAAGAGGTTACCGGGATCACCTTCAAACCTTCAATTATCGCGGCTTCCTCGGCATTTTCATAAGGCAGCACCAGGGCGTCCATGCCGTCGCGTTTGGCGGCCAGGGCGATGGGCAAAACGCCCTTCACGGGGCGCAGATTGCCGTCCAGCGAGAGTTCGCCGATGATGGCGGTCTGGCTGAGGTATTCCACCGGCAGCTGTTTGATGCTCTGCAGCACGGAAATGGCGATGGGCAGGTCCAGCGCGGCGCTGTCCTTTTTGATGTCGGCCGGGGCCAGGTTGATGGTGAAACGCTTGATGGCGGCCTCGAAACCGGAGTTGCTGAGCGCGGCGAAAATGCGGTCCTTGCTCTCCTTCACGGCGTTGGAGGCCATGCCCACAATGTTCACGCTGTACATCTGGCCGGCGCTGTCACACTCCACCGTGAGCAGCTGGCCGTCGATGCCGATCGTGGTGTATGTCTTTACTATTCCTACCATTTACACGTGTCCTTATGCTGTTTGTGAGGTCAGGTCACACTAAACAACATTCGCCTGTGCAGTCAAGGGAAAAAGGGGTTTTAAGTACTTGATCGGCAAATCCATACCTGCATTGATCATGAAAAAGGTAAGAAGCCATGGTATTACTGGGCTGTTCTGCAGAGGCGGAAGCCGTCATAGCGGGTGTTGCCGCTGGGGTAGAAGTTGGTGCGATTAGCTACCCGGCTGTAGAAGTCCGTATGAAACCAGCCGCCGCCGCGCTTCACCCGGTATGTACCGCTGACAGGACCGGTTGGATCGTTGCTGGGACTGCTGCCGTAATAGCTGGTGGAATACCAATCCCAGCATACTTCCCATAGGTTTCCGCTCATGTCGTAGGTCCCGATGCCGTTGAGAGCCTTTGTCCCCACAGGATGGCTGGAGCCGCCGGCATTATCATAATACCAGGCCACTGCATTGATGCTGTTTGAACCCGCATAGAGATAATCCGGGCTGGTGGTTGCCCCTCTCGCGGCGTATTCCCATTCCGCCTCTGTGGGCAGGCGATAGCCGTTGGCGTTCCAGTTGCAGATGGCGATGTTCCAGGTGGCGTTGTTGGAACCCGGCACGATGCCCCAATCCGCGGGGTTGGTGGAGCCGCTGATTGTGTAGCAAGGGGAGAGGTTTTCCGCCAGGCTGCGCAGATTGCAGTATTTCAGCATCGAATACCAGGAAACCTCATACACGGGATAGTTGTCTCCCACACCATAACCAGATGCTGGATTGGAGCCCATGATCGCCGAATATTCAGATTGGGAGACTTCATACTTGCCGATAAAGAATGAACTCAGTGTCACGCTGTGGGCGGGAATTTCGTTTCCTATTCCGTCATCAATTGTATCGCCCATGATGAAGGTGCCACCGGGGACATAAGCAAATTGTCCGTCTGATAGATCCACAGCGGTCACGCGGTAGAAATATTTGTCTGGGCTGGCAATCTCTGAATGGAATGGCTCGGATACCTGCGCAACAGGTTCTCCCCAAACGTCGGCATCGGGAATGATGGAGCGGTAGATATTGTAATGATCGGCGCCGGATACTTCATCCCATGTGAGTTCAACAGAATTGCCATCTCTCGTGATAATCAGGTTTTGAGGCACAATTTGAGCCAGCAGAAACAGGCAGAACAGAATGAAATAGAGGGTCAATATTGTCTTTTTCATGGTGTTTGCATATTAGTTTACTGGATTGTCCTGCAGACCCGGAAGCCGGCGAAGCCGTTCTGGCTTCCATAAGGATAGTAGGAACGGCGATACGTGATCCGGCAAATACCTGGACCGCTTTCCCATCCTCCTCCACGCAGCAGCCGCATGGAACCGCTGTCGGGCCCGGTTGGATTGTTGCCGGGACTGATGCTATACCAACTGTCGGAAAACCAATCCCAGCACCATTCCCAAACATTACCGCTCATATCGTAAGCGCCGATGCCGTTTGGAGCTTTTGCTCCCATGGGATGCGTGGCAGAGCCAGAATTAAAGGAATACCAGGCCACGGCGTTGATGTCATCAGATCCGGCATAGAGACGATCCGGATCGTTGGTGGCGCCCCTGGCCGCGTACTCCCATTCAGCTTCAGTGGGTAATCTGTAACCGTCGGCGTCCCAGTTGCAAATGGCGGCGTTCCAAGTATCGTTGTTGTAGTTGGGTACCTCTCCCCAGTCATTTGGGTCGGTATATCCGCTGATCGTGTAACAGGGAGTAAGACCCTCTGCCAGACTGCGCAGATTGCAATATTTCAGGGCGTTGTACCAAGTAACATAGTAAACCGGGTGATCATCTCCCAAACCGTGATCATGGGCAGGATTGGAAGCCATTATCGCCTCGTATTCGGCCTGCGTGACCTCGTATTGGCCGATATAGAAAGGGTTCAGGGTAACGCTGTGGGTCGGCAGTTCATTGGCAACCCCACCTCCGAGGGTATTGCCCATGATGAAAGTGCCGCCGGGAACATAGACCATCTGGTCGGGAGCGTCGATGATGGTATAAGTCGCGCTGGCGATCGCGCTGTCTGTCAGGCCCTGTTTGAGAGCTTTTGCTTTGAAGGTGGTTGAAACGGCAATCTGAATAGGGCTGGCGTACACCGTGGAATTTGCGACAGGATCGCTGCCATCTGTAGTGTATACGATCGTCGCTCCGGTGGTGGCAGAGCTGATGCTGACACTCAGTGGATCCGCGTAGGTTCCGGGCACGGGGCTGAAAACGGGTGTGGTGACCGTCTGATCATCAGGTTCCGTGGGCGGACAGCAGCCAAAAATCCCGATGGCAGTGACTGCCACCAAGACCAATGCTACCCGAAAAAGCTGTTTATTCATCTTACTTCTCCTTGAATTGGTTCCAAACAATGGTAATTGCTCAAATTGATGGGACTTATAAACAGAAGTGTACCCGTTGTAATTACTTGCAACCGGAAAGACATGGACCAATCAGCGATTGGGCGCGGCGTGAAACCTGTTGTCTGAAAACCTTAAGCCAATCTAAATGACTTAAAAATACCTAACTTCCATGATTAAATGCAGTTACAATCAGTACGTAAACAATGCCAGGCAAAGCAATACTGTCAATACATTTCTTTCTTGGCTCCTCTTATCGATACGGTACAAATACGGAATCATTACGGATGAAGTGTATTGATAACCGGAGCCAGTGAATTTCCAATGTTTAGCCGGGCAATTTGGCCAGACGATGCGGGGCAAATCCTCACAAGCGGCAACGCCGGCTGATTTTTCTTGACATCAGAACGCAGATATTAAGACCTTTGCACATAATCCTCAGGGTCTGGTTAAAAAGTAAGAGCATTTAGGATCAAAAAGTAGTTTTTGAAATCTGCAAATAATTCTTGACAAAATAGATAGGCTCATATTTTGTCACTCTATC
>JAJBAV010000037.1 GCA_020532085.1 Candidatus Cloacimonadota bacterium
TCTGCCAAGTGATCAGAATCTGCCTGCAACGCGTCACCCACTACAACAAGTCACCATATAGAGCCGATCTGATCGAACCATGGCAAATGAAAATCAGGCTGGTATAAAAAAATGGGGGAATGCCAGCGTTTTTTTCCTTGACAGGAATTCCGGCGGGAAATAGCTGTTGTTTTGGGAGTTGAGATGAAGAAATTCGCTTATCCGCTGATCCTGGCCCTGCTCTTGCTGCTCGCGGGCTGTGACCTCATCTGTCCGGAGGATCCGCCCTCCGGCTGGATCGAAATTGCCGGCCAGGATTTTCCTGTCTATGTGGGCCATTTTGCCAATTACGAGCACACCGATGCCAACGGAAATTCCCTGGGTACGGTGGTTTACGGCGAAGATGGCGACGCCAGCGACTGGCAGATCTTTGCCTATGAGCCTGCAATCCGGGGCGCTCTGCCCAAAATGGCCGTTAAGGCAGGCGGGGCCAGGGATGAATACCACATCCTGGTCCAGGCGTTTTCTTACACCTCAGTTGATCTTGGCGCTGCCATCCTTTTTAACGGCAATGACACCGGTTTCATCACGCCGCACACCTTCAGCTATCAGGGTGCCTACGATCCGGCTTTGGAGGACAGTTTTTTTGTGTCGTTGCCCTATCATGAGTTCTTTTGCGGTCCGGAGGTCAGCTTCGCCCCGGAAACCAATACCTACAGCTATGTCTTCCATGGTTCGCCATTTATCCCTCCCTGGTATTCCTACACCGCCAGTCTGGATGAGCTGGGCCATGTTCTGCTGAGATGGACATTTGAGACGGAACCAAACGAGCTGGGGTTCCGGCTCCACCGCTCTGAGACGAACAATGACATTGCCACAGCCGAGGTTATCAATCCGGAATTGATCCCCGCCACCAACACCGGCGAGATGCACGATTACAGCTATACCGACGTGAACGTGTCCCCCGGCCACACCTACTATTACTGGCTGGAGCGGGTCTTTGACGGAGCAGACTCTTGCCTTTACGGTCCATGGTCAGTTCTCACACCCCCGGCTGACAACAGGATCGCTCCGGCCTATCCGAATCCCTGCCGGAACTACTTTTACTTGCCCCTGGATGTGAAATTCGAAGGTGGCGCGACCGTGCTGCTGCTCGACAGCCAGCACGCGGTGCGTAAAACGGATCTGCTGGGCGCGGGAAACCACAATCATTACCTGGATGTGCACAACCTCGAGCCCGGCCTCTACCGCGTTTTCATCTGGTTCCACGACGGCCACTACGCTTACGGGGACGTGCTGATCGAGGAGTGAAGCGAGTTGGGATTCGATGAAAATATCTTTGCTGTAACTGTGGATTTTTGTTGGCTATTGATTGACCCGACAGGAGGTTAGCATGAAGAACGCGGTTGTGATCTTGCTCTTGATTGCCGCTTTGATACCTCTGGCGGCATCTGCCACTGCCATACAGATAATGGCGCAACATCTTCCCGGACCGGAGCTTGATCCTTTTCCCACCGAACAGAAGGAAGAAGACCGGACTTGGCTGCTCACCCAGAGCACCCACTATTCCTATCCAGGCTTTTGGGATCCCGAGGACCTGGAAGAGTACAGCTACGACCAATTCAACCGGCCGCTCCAGTACACTGTGAAGACTTGGAACGACGGTGCCTGGCTGCTGGTCAACGTGAAAGACTATTTCTACAATCCGGAGGGTTGGTTGGCGGAAACGATCTGGCGGAACTTTGACGGCTACGAATGGCAGAAATCCCAAAAAGTATGCTATGAGTACGATGCCGCCGGCCGCAAGACCCTGATGGCCGTTTACGAGTTTTACAACAACGACTGGGTGGAGTGGTACCGTCACGTTTACACCTACACCCCGGCCGGCCTCCTGGCCACCGACAATACTTACTATGTCGACGGCCAGGGCGTGACCATCGAAACCAATTTGAAAACCTACAGCTACAACGCCTCCGGGCAACTGACCGAGCTGTTTGAGCGCGACATCACAGGCGACTGGGAATGGGTCTTTGAACACCGCACCCTTTACAGCTATGATCAGGACGGGCTGCTGACCCAGACTCTGTTTCAGGAGCCGGACGGCAACTACATCTGGCAGAACCTCGCCCGACACCTTTACTACTACGATGCCGCCGGGCTGCGAACCGAGGACTGCTGCCAAAGTTACTACTCCACAACCGGTTGGCAAAACTGGTACCGCTACCTGTTCAGCTACGGCGCCAACGGGCTGCTCAGCGAGAATCACTACCAGGAATATGACGGGGAATGGGTTTCGGTAACCCGCGATCTCTACTCCCGGGACAGCCACGGCAATGATATCGAAAGACTCCACCAACGCTGGTTTGACGGCGTCTGGAACGACAGAGACAAATGGGAGCGGGTCTTTGCCAATACCTCCGTGGAGGATGAGCTGGTTCCCGGGCTCCAGCCAGAGCTAACCTGCCACCCCAATCCCTTTGCCGGCAGCGTGGAGATCAGCTTCGAACTCAAAACCCCCGCCCGGGCCGAACTGGCCGTTTACAACCTCCGGGGACAGAAGCTATGCGATTTATCCAGTGCAATTTACGGGCCCGGCAAACACGGCTTGGCCTGGGACGGCCGGGACGGCGAAGGCAAGCCGTTGCCTGCCGGGATCTATCTACTCAGGCTGCGCGCCGCGGGGCAGGGAACGGCCCAGAAAAAGATCAGCAAGCGTTGAAGTAACCCTGGAGGCATTTTATTGATCAAACTCACGGGGTGAACAAGCAGTCTAACAAATCGGAGATTCAGGGCGGAGCCCAACGGGCGAAACACATCAGGTGGCAATCCCGGTTTCTTTGGATATCAGAAGTTACGAAGCCACGAAGGGGCGACACGATAAGCTAATATATTAGGCCCAAGTTCATTTATGGTGGGTAAACTCTAGTATCCTATCCGTCATTCCAGCGCAGGCTGGAATCCAGGTCTTTTGTCGGGTTCGTAGCGCAGCATGCCAATGCTGCGTTTTGGCTTGTCGCAGGATCGGAATCCTGCGCCACGGGGCTTTTCTGGATCCCAGCCCACGCTGGGATTACGGTACCGATGTGCCATTCATACACACCCACTCTATTTGAACATGAGCCAAATATTATATGACAAGTATTTGTGTCGCCCCTTTGGGGCTTGCACGCATCTTTTGCCTCCCCTCCCAGGGTTCCGCTGCGCTCCACCCTGGGCTAAGTTGTTGCGCCCCTCCGGGCGTTTTTCACCACCTCTTGCCGCAGGGTTCTGTCCACCTGCACACTCTTCTCCATAGCTTGCTAGGGATTTGATCTGGGTGGGCTCCGAAGGCCCTCAGCTGCGCCTATTTGACGCCGCCCGCCTGATCCCCGCACCGGATGCGGCCATCATGCGGGGGGCGCGCGAGGGCTGAAGGGCAGGGCCTTTAGAGGGCAGACCAGAGCAGCCCGGAGGGGGACAGACCATAGCGAGGGTGCGACCGAGCGCAGCGAGGCAAGCCCCTCGTAACGATACAGGAGATCATAATGGAAGTTGCCTCCACCCCTCCCCGGAAACGTGGAACGCTTCCGGGGAGGGGTGGAGGCCTGCTAAATCGGTTAATCTATCCGTTTAACGAGGGGTTCCGAACCGTCTTAAGCCGGTTCTACACGCCCTCGCTATAGTTCTGCCGCCCTCACTGGCTGTATCCACCCGGTTTGAAAGAGAGCAATAGCTTTTTCATAACAACCACCCAGTTTGGCATTACCCAAACGGTCTGGATTCCGGGTCCCTGCGTGCTGGGGCACGCTTCCCGGAATGACACCATGTCTGCATCTTACTGCTATCCGTGATGATCCTGCCATCCGAGCTACTTCTTCTTTTTCTGAACCAATTTTCCCTTTTTCCGCGCTTTTCCGTGACCTGTTCTTTGTGCCTCGGAAAGAACCACCCCAACTAGCTGAAGCTTACGGTAGAATCATCAACCTTCCTATCCTGGCATCCGCGTTCACATGTTTTCCAACCGCAGGAGCAAAGAAAAAGCCTCCCCCGGGTTTGGGAGAGGCCTTACATGGATGGTATTGGAGATGTTTAGTACATTCCGCCCATGCCGGGATTGGGCATCGGAGCGGGTGGTTCGGGTTCCTTGATGTCGGTGATGATGCACTCGGTGGTCAGCAGCAGGGCCGCGATGGAGGCGGCGTTTTGCACGGCTGAGCGCACAACCTTGGCGGGATCGATGATGCCGGCTTTGAGCAGGTCTTCGAATTTGCCGTTGGCGGCGTTGTAGCCCATGTTGATCTCGTTGTAACCTTTCAGTTTTTCCACGATCACAGCGCCTTCTTCGCCGGCGTTCGCGGCGATCTGGTAAGCGGGGCGTTCCAGGGCTTTCATCAGGATCTCGACGGCCATTTTCTCTTCGTGGGAGAGGTCTTTCATGTTTTTGAGGGCTTTGGCGGCCTGGATCAGGGTGACCCCGCCGCCGGGCACGATGCCTTCCTCAACCGCGGCGCGGGTGGCGTGCAAAGCGTCATCCACGCGGGCTTTCTTTTCCTTCATCTCGGTCTCGGTGGCGGCACCGATGCGGATCACGGCCACGCCGCTGGAAAGCTTGGCCAGGCGTTCCTGGAGCTTTTCCTTGTCGTAATCGGAGGTGGTTTCCTCGATCTGGGCTTTGATCTGCTTCACGCGGGCGGCCACAGCCTCTTCGCTGCCAGCGCCTTCGCGGATGGTGGTGTTCTCTTTTTCCACGATGATCTTCTTGGCACGGCCAAGATCGGTCATGGTGGCGCTGTCGAGGCGGCGTCCCATTTCCTCGGAGATCACGGTGGCGCCGGTGAGCACGGCGATGTCTTCCAGCATGGCTTTGCGGCGGTCGCCGAAACCGGGGGCCTTCACGGCCACAACGTTAAGCACGCCGCGGAGTTTGTTTACCACGAGGGTGGCCAGGGCCTCGCCCTCGATGTCTTCGGCGATGATCAGCATGGGACGTCCCTGCTGGGAAACTTCCTGCAGGATGGGCAGCAGGTCTTTGAGCACGCTTATCTTTTTGTCGTGGATGAGGATGAAGGGATCCTCGAGTTCGGAGATCATCTTGTCCGCGTTGGTTACGAAATAGGGGGAAAGGTAGCCGCGGTCGAACTGCATGCCTTCCACTTTCTCCAGGCCGGTGTCGATGGATTTGGCCTCTTCGATGTTGATGATGCCTTCCTTGCCCACGGATTCCATGGCCTCGGCGATCAATTTGCCGATCTCGGTGTCGTTGTTGGCCGAGATGGAAGCGATCTGGGCGATCTCAGCGTTGCTTTTGATCTCTTTGGAATACTCGTGGATCTTGTCCACCACAACCTTGGTGGCCTTTTCCAGACCGCGTTTCAGATACATCGGATTCACTCCGGCGGTCACGTGCTTGAGGCCTTCCTCGATGATGGCCTGGGCCAGGATGGTGGCGGTGGTGGTGCCGTCGCCGGCCACGTCGTGGGTCTTTTCCGCCACTTCTTTGCAGAGCTGGGCGCCCATGTTCTCAAATTCACCCTCGAGCTCGATCTCCTTGGCGATGGTCACGCCGTCGTTGGTGATCGTGGGGGAACCGTATTTCTTGTCCAATACTACGTTTCTGCCACGCGGACCAAGGGTCACCTTCACGGCGTCGGCAAGCTGGTCAACGCCCTTCTTCAGGGAAGTGCGGGCTTCGTGTGAATACAGCATTTGTTTTGCCATTGATTTCATACCTCCATATGGTGTAATCTTTAAATTCAATTTAGCAGTCTCAACGACTGAGTGCTAAAACTAAGATAAGCCGATTTCTGTCAAGCACAAATTATTTTTTCCGTTTGACAGATAGGCCCCGCCGGGAAAGCTGGCCATAAACTATAACACGGACGTCACATGGACAAACACTTGGAATCCGCTCTCGCGCAGTTGCTGCCGGAGCTTGCCCGGCACGGGATCAGCGTGGCCAGCCGGAGGGAACTCGCTTACGGGCTGCAGTTGCGGCTGGAGCGCGACGGCCAGGCCGCCACCCTGAACATCTATTGGTCCCTCAAAAAAGGGATCAGCCAGGTACTGGCGGGCAAGCCCAACAGTTTGCAGGCCGATCTGGAAAAACTTCTGAACCGGGGCGCGCCGGCGTCGGTGGGCGATTTCCACACCTGGGAGCGCTGGATCGGCTCGGACGAATGCGGCAAGGGCGATTATTTCGGGGCGCTGGTGGTGGCGGCCTTCGCCCTGGATGCCGAGAAGGTTGACGAGATCCGCTCCCTGGGCGTGCTGGATTCCAAGAAGCTCACGGACCTCCAGGTGAAGGGCATCGCCCACAGCCTCTACGAACGCTTCAGCGACCGCATCGCCTGCGTCGTGATCAAGCCCCTGCGCTACAACGAGATCATGGCCGACAGGCAGAGCCGGGGGGAAAACCTTAACGACCTCCTCGCCTGGCAGCACGGCGCCGCGATCATGGAATTGCTGGGCCGGGTCCCGCTGGTGCGGGGCGTGTTGGTGGACCAGTTCAGCCTGCACAAGAAGGTGAGCAAATTTCTCAAAACGAAAGAGATCGGCATTCCCGTGGAGGAACGGCCCAAGGCCGAGTCCGATCCCGCCGTGGCCGCCGCTTCCGTGATCGCCCGCTACCAGTTTTTACAGAGCCGCCAAGCCATGGACCGCCATTACAAGATGAGTTTTCCCCTCGGCAGCGGCAAAAACGTGCTTCCGCCCGCCCAGGCCTTTGCCGACAAATATGGCTGGAACCGCCTTGCCGAGGTGGCCAAGCTGCATTTCGTCACCAGCCGCGGCGTCCGCGTCCGCGACATTTTCGACCCTCCCGCGGACAAATAGCTTGACAGAAAGGAACGCCGCCAAAACTTGAATCCATAAACCCAAACCCATCCGGCAAATTCCCAAGTTCCTCACAACGGAATGCAGGCATATTGTAACACTTTTTACACCTCAGAGAACATACCATCCCCCACCGGGATTTTGGAGCATATCATTATGATCAAAGCAATGGGACGTCTGAACCTGGACGACTATAAACTCATGGACGCTCATGTGGAAAAGATTTTCAAGAATCTGGACAAGGGCAACAACGGCATCGCGGAACGGCAGATCTTTGAACTGGCCAACACCCAAAACTATTTCGTGCGCGAAGAGCTGGGCAAGCGCCTGGCCGTGTATGAAGGCAAGGGCAAGCTGGAGCGCATCTGCGGCGACATGCTGGAGCACAATCTCTACGGCATTCGCGCCACCGCCCTCTTCTATTTTTACTTCCGCCACCAGTCCGAGCCCGCCATCATCGCCCAGACCCTGGACAAAACCTGCGAAACCGTGCCCTGGGAAAGCGAGACCATCTGTTTCGAGATGTGGAAAAAGGCCCCCGAGGTGATGCAGGAATACATGCCGCGCTGGTCCGCTTCCGCAAACCCCAAAAAGCGCGAGATGTCGCTCCACGGCATGGAAAACATCGCTTCGCGCAGTCCCCAGTACGTGCTCACCTTCATTGGCCGCCTGCTGGATGACGAGGACGAGGAAGTGCAGAAAAAGATCAGCCACATCCTGGTCCAGGTGGGCCGCCAGCGCCCGCTGCAAACCTATGCCAGCATCCGCCGCTGGCTCCTCGAGGGCGACGACAAGCGCGCCCGCACCATCTGGGCCACCCTCAAGAAACTCACCAGCATCTTTTCCCAAAAGAACATGCGCGACAAGGCCCAGGAATTCGTGAGCATCTCCCAGCGCGTGGCGCAGGGCTGGAAATCCGATTCCGACCCCGCCGTGGCGCAACTGGGGCACAAACTGGGCAAGCTGCTCAAGGACCTATGATCCACGTCATCTTGGTGGAGCCGGTCTATGAGGGAAATGTGGGCGCCGTGGCCAGGATCATGCACAATTTTGGTTTCGCGGGGCTGCGGATCGTGGGCAGCGTGCCCAGCAAGAACGATTTTTATCTGGCCATGCATTCCGAACACCTGCTGGAAGAGGCCTTGGTCTTTCCCAGCCTGGCGGAGGCCATCACCGGTCTGGACCGCGTGATCGCCTTTTCCCGCCGCCTGGGCAAGCTCAAGCCGGCGGACCTCGATCCGCCTCAAATGGCCGCTTACTGCGGCAAAATCCCCCAATTGGAGATCGGCCTGGTCTTCGGCCGCGAAACTTTTGGCCTCACCGATGCCGAAGCCGCCCTCTGTCCTCTCCGCTGCCACATTCCGGCGAACCCGGCTTTCCCCTCCCTAAACCTTGCCCAGGCCGTCACCATCGCCCTCTGGGAACTCAGCCGCGGGGGTGGTGAAAGCACCCGGATCAAGGCCGTGAGCGGAAATGAACTTGACAAAATGAAGGCCTACATGCTTGACGTCATGGAGGCCACCGGATTCTTTCGCAGCCACGAGACCACGAACTGGGAGACCTTCCTTGGCAAGATGCTCACCCAGCTGAATCCGACCAAAACGATGCTCTGGCGTTTCCGCCAGATGTTCAACCGCTGGCACGTGCTTGTCACTGGCAAAGGCAGGGGCTACGAACGCTCCCGCCCGGCCGGTTTGAACGAGCCTGAATAAAGCATTCGCCCAGTGCCGCCGGCGCGCCTTCAGCCCGGCGGACCCAGATCTATAGAGGTAAGCCATGACACTTTTAACGGCAAGGACCGAGCTCGATCCCCGGCAGCAGGAGATCTTCAGCTTTTGCGAAGCCTATTTCTTCGCCCATGAAAACCCCGCCCTGGTGAATAAGAACGCCCGCTATTTCGCGGAGGGCTACGACGCTTTTGGAATTGACGAGGAACAGCTCCGCGAGCTCCGCGACCAACTGCTGGAACGCTTTGACCCCAGCGTGTCCGAGCTGGCGGAACTCGCCTACCACCTCTTCGCCACCGGCAAATACGAATTCGGCTCCCTGGCCCTGATGCTGCTGAAAAAACACCGCCCCCGCCTGGACCGCGGCGTCTTCGACCAGCTTAAACGCTCTCTGGATGAAGTGGTGGAGAACTGGGCCCATTCCGATGTGATCGCCACCAAACTCACCCCCGTGCTGCTGGAACTGAAGGTGGTCGATCTCGCCGATTTCGAGCCCTGGCGCGTTTCCGCCAGCAAATGGACCCGCCGCGTGGCCGCCGTCACCCTGCTTTTCCTGCGCGGCCACCGTCCCGTGGAACAGCTGCTTCAGTTCATCCAGCCCCTGATGCAGGATGGCACCCGGCCCGTTCAACAGGGCGTGGGCTGGTTCCTGCGCGAGCTCTGGAAGGTCCATCCCCGCGAGGTGGAGGATTTCATCTTCGCGAACAAGGAAACCGCGCCCCGCCTGGTGATCCAGTACGCCACGGAAAAGATGAACAAGGACAAAAAGAAGCGCTTCCGCCGCGCCATCACCAAGGCCGTGAAACCGAACAAGCCTCAACACCGCAAGGACAAAAAACCCCAGGAGGATCCCGGTGCCTAAATTTTTCACCCTCGCCACGCTGCTCTGCCTGCCGCTGCTGCTTGCGGCCGCGGAGCTCTCTGTTTCGCTCGATCTGGGCGCTTTCGATCCCGCCGCCGCGGAACTCCCCACCGGCTGGGGCGTCCTCAGCGCCCCCGGCTTTCCGCGCCTGCCGGTGAAGACGGTCAATGTTGTCCTGCCTCCGCAGGCCGCCAATCTCACTTTCAGCCACCAGTTTTCCGGTTTGGCCACCACCACCGCCCCGCCACCCTCGCTAAATCCGCCCTTCACCGACGGAGAGCGCGTCCTGGCCGCCCCCGCCGCCCAGCCCGGAACTGCGCGCGTTGTTTTCCGGGGCCTTGGCCACTGGGGCGAAGTGGCCTACGCCAGCTTTTCCGTGATCCCGGCCATCCACACCGGAACGGAGTGGCAGGCTTGGCGGCAGCTTCAGCTTGGCCTGAGCTGGGACCAGCCCGCGGAAACCTCTGTCAAGGCGCTGCCTTCGGTTTGGCAAAGCCTTGCCAACAAAGGATTTGACCCCAGCGATTTCTTCGCCAATCCCCAGGACCTGGCCAAGTATTACCGCCCCTCCCCTGCCAAGAATTATGACTATCTGATCGTTTCCACGCCGGAGCTTTACACCGCCCTCGCCCCGCTGGAAACCTACCGCCAGGGCCAGGGCCTGATCACCGCCTTCGCCGACATCAACACCATCCTCACCTCCAGCCCCGGCGCCTCCCAGGGCGAGAAACTGCGCAACTACCTCATCGCCCAGTACAACGGCAATCCCTTCACCTACCTGCTTCTGGTGGGCGACCACGACACCGTGCCGGTGATGTTTCTCACCCCCGAGCCGGACGGCTATGAGACCGTGGCCTCGGATTTTTTCTACAGCGACCTGAGCAGCATCGTGGATGCCGACAGCGACGGCCGCCTGGGCGAATACTCCTCCGGCGACGGGATCCAGGATTTTCTCTGCGACTACACCCCGGAAGTCTTTGTGGGCCGCATTTCCACGAACAGCGCGGCTCTCGTTTCCCAGATCGCCACCCGCACCGTGGCTTTCGAACAGAGCAACGCCCCCTGGAAGAAAAAGGCCCTGCTCCCCGCCGCGTGGCTGAATTACGGCGGCGAACCCGAAACCATCTATCTGCAAACCGACGGCGCCGCCTTCATGGAGATCGCCCGCCAGACCATCCTCAGCGACTACGAATGCACCACGATGTACGAGCAGACAGGCTTCCTGCCTTCCTATCCCTCCGACCTCGCTTTGGATTACGACCTGCTGAAAACCGAGCTCAACACCAACAGCTACGGCCTGCTCAGCTGGAGCGCCCACGGTTCCTCCGGTTCTTCCTCCCGCAAGGTCTGGATGAACGACGACAACAGCAACGGCCTGCCCGACTCCTGGGAAATGAACTGGATGGGCATGGTGGACCGCCAGAGTTTCGACAACCTTGCCAATCCTGACGGGATGATCATTTTTGCCGCCTCCTGCTACAACGGCATGATCGACAGCAACCAGCAGTGCCTGGCCGAGTACGCCCTCCAGAAAAAGGCTGTGGCCGTTTCCGGCGCCACCCGCACAGGCTGGTACAAGATCGGCTGGGCCAATCCCGGCTGGGGCGGGATCAGCTCCTACAACTACCACTGGCTGGAAAACATCGCCAACAACGGGATGACCGTCGGCGCGGCCCAGGCCTTTGCCAACCTCACCCACAGCCAGTATTACCTCTTCGGCGACCCTGTCGATGCCGGCGGGATCATCTACCCGGAGCTGCAAAACGTCTATACTTATCTGCTCTACGGCGATCCGGCTCTCGGCCACATCGGCCAGTCAAACTACACCAACGGCGAGATCCTGGTCTATGAGCCCTTCCACCAGGACGGCCTGACCATCGTGGAAGCCCTCGACCTTGCCCACTTCAACGTGGTTTACACGAACAAGCTCATCCCGGATTACGACTACATCCACCAGTTCGAGGCGGTCTTCTGCCTCTTCGGCTGGGGCGACACGGCCTACATCCTGAGCCCCGATTCGCTGGATTACGCCCTGCTGAATTCCTATCTGGACGGAGGCGGCAAACTCTATCTGGAAGGCGATGTCGGCTGGGACCCCCAGGACCCGTTCTGGGGGAAATTCGCCACTCACGCGCCCCTGGACTACTTTGCCTACATCGAAGACCTCGCCACCACCCAGGCCGGCCACGCCTACACCTGGGGCTATGACGACCTGGCCGATCCCTACACCGAAGCGCTGATGCCCACCAATACTGAAGCTGAGATCTTTTTTACCACCCAAAACCTGCAGCATCCCAACCATACCGTCGCCATCCTGAACGCCACGGACACCTTCTCCACGGTGGCCTCATCCTTTGCCCTGGCCGATGTGAACGCTACTCAACCTTACTCCAGCAGTTTCCGCTTCCTGCTGGGTACCATCCTGGACCGCCTGGGCGTGATCGATTACCTGCCCACGGACGCGAATGATCCCCAGACGCCGGCTCCGACGCTGTCCGCGCGGGTCTTTCCCAATCCCTTCGCCGCCGGGATGGCGCTCCGGGTCGAACTGCCAAAAACTTCCGCGGCCAGCCTGGAGATCTACAACCTTCGGGGCCAGAAGATACACACCCTCAGTTACTTGTCCCTGCCCGCCGGAACCCGTGAACTGCTCTGGGACGGCCGCGACGACCGGGGTGAAGCGGTTGCTTCCGGTCTCTACTTCTGGCGCTTCAGCGCCGGCAAAGATTCCCTCAGCGGAAAAATGCTTAAACTGGTGGATTGATCTCCATAGCGCCCCCATCCCTTCATTCGAGAGGTTCATAATGTTGAACGCCAAGCGTTTCGCCCTGCTCTTAGTTTTGCTGGCCTGCGCCTTTGCCGGCCTCGCCGCCCTGCCCCCGGCCTTTACCCAAAAGGGAAATTACGAACTTTATAAGACTCTGCACTCCAAAGCCTTGGATAACCTGGGCAAGCTGGACCGGATCCACCGGAAGGAATACCGGCGCCTGCTGGCGGACCAGGATGACATTCTGATGGCCTATCTGCTTGCCTACGAAAGCGATGCCAATCTCCAGATCGCCCGCCCGAACGATCTCCTCTCGAACTATCTGCACATCCGCAGCCTCCTCAACACCCGCGGGACCAACCTGGACCCGGAGTTTTACCTCTCCTACGTGGCCAAACAGACAGTTTCCGACGAACGCATCGAGGCCTACCGCGAAGCTTTGCTGAAGGACGGACTGCGAGATATAATGAACAGCAGCGCCGATGAGCTTGACCTGTACAGAAAAGTAAGCCAGTGGTGCGTGGGCCGCCTCAAATTCCAGCCCACTTCCGGACGCGACCAAAGCCCTTTGGACATCACCCAAAAAAGCCTGCTGGGGCGCTGCGAGGAGATGCAGATCCTGTTCGTGGCCGCCGCCAGAACGGTGGGATTGCCCGCGCGGCCTGCTTCCACGCCCTGGTGGCCGCATCAGGACAACAACCACGCCTGGGCTGAAGTCTGGCTGGACGGCGCCTGGCACTACACCGGCGACATGGATGCCGCCTATTGGCCCGACCAGACCTGGTTCAGCGGCCTCATCGACAAGACCGTGTTGATCCTCGCCGACGGCTCCCTGCCCGCGGATGGCGATGAAGTCCTGGTCCGCGGCCAATACGATTGCGTGATCAATTCCATCCGCAACTACGCTGGGGACAGGACCCGCTCACTCACCATCCAAACCCTTGATGAACAAGGCAATGCGCTTCCGAATACCGCCGTCGGCGTGATGGTGGTGAACTGGGGCGCCCTACGTCCGCTGATCTGGCTCAAGACGGATGCCGAAGGCAAATTTACCCTCTCCGTGGGCCGCGGCGCCTTTTACCTGGCCACCGAGCAAGACGGGAAAAGGGCCCTGGAACTGGTCCCCTCCGGTGACAGCACCCTGGTCAGCTGCGACCTGACCCTGAAAGCCGGGCCGCTGGCCGACCGCGACGACCGGCTGATCTATCCCTCCAACACTTTCGAGTGGAAACAGGCTCCGGATGACTGGAACGAAGGCGTGAAGCGGGAAAAGGAACGCTGGAACGCCGTGGATCAAAGCTGGGCCAGGATCGCCGCCACCCGGGCCGATTCGCTATCAGCCGATTTCGTCCGGGCCGCCCGGGGCAATTATGCTGAAGCGGTGGAATTTTTGCGCCGCTATCCCCAACCCTACGAATGGTTTATCCAGGATTGTCTGGCGGAGGAATGGGGCATCATGGACCCCAAGTTCCTCTGGCAGGCCAGCGCCGACCAGATCGAGGCTGTCTATCACGCCTACCTCTACTTTGAACTGGAGGATTTCGGCACCAGTGACCTCGCCGCGCTGGTCTTTCCCAATGTCCGCTATGAAGAATTGCCCCAGCCGGTTGATTTCCAGGACGGGATCCCCAGCTTCTATCCCCGCTCCTTTTTGCAGAAAGGCTACACCAAGCTGGAACGGCTTAACCGGGCCGCGCGCTGGCTGAAGCGGAACTACAAGCTAAACCCCGACAAGGCATTGAGCGGATTGACCCCGCTCCACGTCACCCTGGGCCGAAAGTACCTCAATAACGCTCAGTACAAGCAGATGGCCGTCAATCTGGCCCGCGCCAACGGAATTCCCGCCGCTTATACCTACCGTGCCAACCTCATCAACGTTGTTTACGACAACGGTGAAAGCGGCTACTACGATCTGGAAGCCTGTGCCCCGGAGACGGATCCCGATGAGCAGGAGGCTTTTATGAACCTGAAGGTGCTCGTTTCCGACGAATCCGGCGCGCCCTTGGGATCGAACGAAAGGGCCGTGCTCATCCTTTCCGATCTCCGCGAGGGTGACTATGCCTGGCTGGAGGGTTATTCCGGAGAGGACAAAGGCAACGGGGTCCACAGTTTCCGGGCGCCCAAGGGTGAATTTTACCTATCCGCCAGTTACCGTATCTCGGACAGCCAGACCGCTTTCCAGACCAGGCATCTGGACCTCTCCCAAGCCGACAGCCTCACGGTGGAGATCTTCCTGAAAGACTATCCCCGCGGCTGGAACAACGGCGTCTATTACCTGATCACGGACCTCCTGACCGAGGCGGATACCACCGGCTGCGGCATCTTCCTGATCGGCAACCACGACCAGGAAAACAGCGTCCGCCTGGCCGAAAAACTGCGCTCCCTGGGCCAGAAGTTTCTCTGGGTGGGTTACGAGCCGGCTCCGCAACCCATGGAAAACTATGTGGTTAGTGATCTCTGGGCCCAGTGGGTGGCTGAGGACCAGCGCAACCGGGTCCGCACCATCACCCTCACCCTTAAAAACGGAAAGTGGGACAGCTACGAGGGGATCTGGGACCACCTGCCGGAGTGACCCAGCCAAAGGCGTTCGAGCTTGTTAACCTCTTGTAATACAATTAGTTATGGGCAGGATCAGCTGGTTCGTCCCTTTCCCCCATCCGACTCACCTCCCTTTCGCCTCCCCTTAAGTTCCCGTTCAGCCATTGGGAAGTCAGGGGGAGGCGAAAGGGAGGTGAGTCGGATGGGGGAAAGGGCGGGACGAGCCCATTTCAACTTGATCTTCCCGGCCCTCCGCAGAGAACCGGCTATTCTGGCGGCTTCACGCTGGTGAGAAAAACGGCTCAGAAGCCGTAATAGATCCCCACGATGCTTGCCTCCAGCTGTTGGGTGCCGATGCTGTCGAAGAGGGAGCGGGGGATGGTTCCGGAAAAGCGCCCGGTGCGCCCGGTTTCCAAAGTGCCGTATTCTTCCGGATAGAGTTTGAGGGGCACGGCCAGTTCCCCCACCCGGAGTGAGATGTTTTGCACGGGGAAGCTGCCCACGTTAAGCAGATCCACTACGATCTGGGGCGCGCCGTAATCGCTGTCGAGGGTTTCCCAGGACCAGTAGTCGGTTTCGTTTTGGGGGTCCAGTTCATTCCAGACCTGGTTGTAGCAGGCGGCGTAGAATTCGCGGAGGGAGGCCTCGGTGAAGTTCTGCACCAGGTCCTCCGGCACTTCGATGTCGTCGAAGGTGTCGCCCCAGGTGCAGTTCCAGATGTCCAGCATATAGGACACGAAGCTTTCGGGGAAGCGGTCGATGCTGGTTTCGTCCAGTTCGTCCCGGCCGTAAACGAGGGCGGAAAGTCCGCCGAGCAGGCAGAGCGCCAGCAGCAGCAGGATGGTTTTTTTAGCCATGATTCCTCCAATCAAAGGGTTCGCTTGTCAGGTGGTGAGTCATCAAGCCGCAGGTCCAGGGCTTTTTCGATGTCCCAGCGGGAGAGCCTGGCGTAGCGGGAGAGTTCCAGGCTGGGGGGCAGAATGCCTTTATAGATCAGGTATTCACCGTTGTAAACGTGGGCGAAGCGGCCCCGGACACCTTTGGCCAGCCGCAGTTCCCAGCCTTCGGGGCCTTCGGCCAGTTGGTACCAGTCGGGTTCTCTGCCAGGTGGTTTTTCCATGCTGTAACAGGATCTATCCTGGTGACCCCGGCCGCCCCGGTATTGCGCATCGTCAACGTCATCGCGGGAAGGGCGCCTGCTGTAGGAGACCAGCGCGTCCTGCTCCAGACGCAGGTCCAGTTCGGGCAGGACATCTGGCGCCTGTAGATACGATCTCATCTCCCTGACCCCGGAGTGCAGCTCCAGCTGGGGGATCCAGAGCGACGCCCCAGGTGAGCGCACGGAGGGGGTCCTGTAAGCGCAGGTTATCTCGTGTTCCTTGATCCGGAACTGGGCGCGCCAGTGGCCGATGTTTTCCCAGTAGAGGGGTTTTCCGCTGAAGAGGTTGCCCTCGGCGGAGCTGGCGCCTTCGATCTGGAGGAAGGTGTAGGCGTCGGTCTCGTCCAGCACCACGCTGTCCATGACCTGCTGCAGGGAGAGGGTGAAAGAGTTGTCGAGTTCGGCGATGTATCCGCCGTTGGTGCCCAGGAAGCCGAGGTCGCACCAGATGCCGAACTGGGTGAAGTTGCTCACCTTGAGGGCGGTGAAGCGGTCCGCGTCGAGCTGGGCAATGATTGTGAAGAGAATGAGGAAATCGCCGTCGTCGAGCAGGCGGATGCTGCCGAAGAGACGTTCGGGCGAAAACTGGAGCGGATCGGCGGAGGCTGTTTCCAAAGGCAGGGGCGGGCTTGCGGGCAGCGGGAACGGTTCAACCCGTTCCGGGCGGACCGACTCCAGGTACATCTCCCAGAGGATTTTGCCGTAGCTGTCGTCCAGAGTTTTAATCATGCTATACTGACCTCATGACTCTATATGTTTCCAGGGCCGGGGTTTCCTGACACAATTGTGGCAGCCAGAGCGCGCAAAAAAGCCGGGCGGATTCTTTGGAAAAGCCTTTGTCGGCGATGTAGGCGAGCAGTCTATGCCGGAGGCGGGAGTGGATCTGGTCGATGTTGGCGTTGGTTTCGCGGGTGAGGCGCTGGGTGGGGAGGCCGCTGAGGACCTCGTAATAATGGCAGAGGGCGTTCAGATGCCGGGGATGCCAGTCCTCCCGCAGACGTTCATAAAGCTCGCGGGCGCGGTCGCGGGCCTCAAGGTCGGCCAAGATCTCGGTGAGGGTTTGCGGAGGGCTCGGGTTCGACCGGAGGCCCCGGTAGTCCGGAACGTCGCCCAGGCCGTCATCCGCGGACACGAGGTCCGGCAGCAAAGTCCCCTCTTTTTGCCAGAGTTCGTCGATCGCCTCTTTGTTGCAAAGGATGAGGTTGTTTTCCAGCACCCGGTAGAAATAGCCGTAAAAGGCTTCAGAGCCCTGCTGTATCCGCCCGTTGAGGATGTTCAGCTGGGGTTTGAGGCGGGCGTAGATGCCGGCGGCGCGGCTGGTGAGGGTTTCCCAGAAGTCCTGGCGGTGGCGCTGGCAGAGGTCGCGGATGAGATTGTTCTGGGCTGGGCGCACTTTCTGGATGAAGCAGATCAGGTGCCAGATGCCCACTTCGGTTTCCGGGCCGGTGGTTTCGGAGCACAGCAATTCCCAGATCCCGTTGAGCAGGATCGTGAAATCCAGGCTGAGGCCGGAATTTTGGTTCAGCCATCTCTGGTAGCGCTCTTGGTCCGGATGCATCGTTCCTTATCACCTCGCAGACTGGGTGGGCAGGTTTCGCCCGACCTCACGCAAGCATCGCGGCGAGGAATATTCTGTCAATCGAAATTATTTGTCAGCCAGCCCCAGCCCCGGCGCATATAAAAGTATGGGAGGCCAGGGGCTTCCCGGTTTCAAAAGATCATACTTTAGGAGGTAAGATAAATGAAACAGGCACTACTCAAGAATCTGGAGGATTTCCGCTGCGCTCCGGGCATCGCGGCGCAGGGCCTCACCATCATCCCACTGTTCCGCGAAGGAAATTTGGAGGCCGGCTATATCTCACTGCGCCAGGCTTTTGCCGATGGCGTGCTGCAGATCACCGAAGTGAGCCAGGGCGGCAGCGTGCCGAACCTGAAAGTGACCAACCGGGGCAAGCTGCCGGTGTTGCTGCTGGACGGCGAGGAATTGCGCGGGGCCAAGCAAAACAGGGTGCTCAACGCCAGCGTGCTGGTGCCGGCCGCCAGCGAACTGGTGATCCCGGTAAGCTGCACGGAAGCGGGACGCTGGAGCTATCACCGGCCCGATTTCGAGGAATCCGGCCACGTGGTCGCCGCCAGCATGAAACCCGGCAAGATGGACGCCGTGAGCCAGAACCTCAAATGCAGCGAAGTGTTCCAGGCGGACCAAAGCGCGGTCTGGGACAACATCGAGCAACTGCAGATGAGGATGGGCGAGCGGTCCAGGACCTCGGCGATGGCGGATGTCTATGAATCCCGAAAGGACAACCTGGCCGCGTTTGAAGCGATCTTCCGCTTTCCCGATCTAGCCGGCAAACAGTGCGGGATCCTGGCGGAGATCGACGGCCGCTTTGCCGGCTTGGAATTGGTTTCGCATCCCTCGATCTGGCAAAATGTGGGGGAGAAGATCACCCGCAGCTACGCCATCGAGGTGGTTGACCGGCCCCGGGGCGAACCCCGCCGCGTGGAAACAGCCGGGGACGAGCTGGCCAGGCTTTTGGCGGATATCACGCTGGAAGGCTACAAGAGCGTGGGCCTGGGCGACGACCTGCGCTTCGAAAAACAGGACCTCACCGGCGCCGCGCTGGTCTGGGACAGGCTGTTGGTCCATCTGGCCGCCTATCCAAGGCTGCGCAGGCAACATGACGTGAACTACCACAGCCCCAGATACCGCTCCTGAGTTTTGGCGGGGCCTTCATTCAGGCCACGGGGCGTTCGGAGATCCGGCCGCCCCGTTTTGTTTCAAGGGTATTACCACAGAAACATTTGTCTCTCTTTCAAACCGGGTGGGTAATTCGGTGGTTTCCAGCCCGGAGGGCGGCAGATCATAGCGAGGGCGCGTAAGCCCCTCGATTGGCGATAAGCTGGATCATTCATCCCCCCCAAGCCCCAGACCAGGTTCACAGAATAGTGAGCCTGGGCTGGGGCTTGGGGGTATTTAAATGCGTTGCTATCATCCTTTCGAGGGGTTCCGTTCGCCACGCTCAATCCACACCCTCGCTATCGTTCTGTCGCCTTCCAGGCTGCTTTCTGGCTGGGCGCCTGTACCCACTTGATTTGAAAGAGAGCCGTAAATGCTGGCCACCACAATATCCTGTTCGCCAGATCCTGAGCGCTCGCGACCATCCCCCTCCCACGCCTCCCGCCTAATCCTCGCATCAAATGCGGGCATCAGGCGGGAGGCGCGTCCGGAATACGGGACAGGGCCTTAACGGCCAGTATATATTGCTTCAGTACTCCGCGGTGTAATCACTCTGGGATCAGGTCAGTACCACCCACTCCATTTGAATATGAGCCAAACATTTTATCAGGGAGAAAGCGAAGGATGAGGGCGTGGAGACCTTCCCTCAAGTAAGGTTAACAGCTGTTGCGGAAATCAATGCGCATCCGCTCTGCAAGTATTGAGTACGGGAGAAATCGCTAGCTAATAATACTCGTAGCGGATGCTCAGGCTGATGTTCTGGTCCCCCTTGTCCTGGGTGGCGCTGTATTGGGTGAGGTTGCCCTGGGCGTCAGTCTTGTAGCTGTGAACGGTGGTGATCTTGTCGTTGGGTGAGGTGTAGAGCACTTTGCTGAGGCGGCCTTCGGAGTCGTAACTGTATGTGTATTTTCGCATTAGGTTGCCCTGAAAGTCGTTGACGGTGCTTTCCTTCAAGCGGCCGCCGGCGTCCATGACATTCGTCGTTTTCTGGGTGTGGGCGTTGTTCAGATAGTCCTGAAGGATGGAAACGGTGTTCTTCTTCGCGTCGTAGCTGTATTTGGCGGTGGTGATGAATTTTCCGCTGAGGTCTTTCTTCTGGCTGGCCACCAGGGTGCCCTGGCGGTCGTGAAAATCGATCAGATCGCGGTTGCGGCGGCTGGGCACGGCGAAATTGACGGCGGTGCTGTAGCCGTCGGCGGTGTAGGTGTAGAGGTGTTCTTTGAAGACGGCGCCCGCGTCGTCGTAAAAGACGATCCGGCTGAGGTGCCCCAGATCATCGTAAAAGTATTCCGCGGCGTTGCCCTGAGCTGGGAAAATGCTGTCCAGATCGGCTGTTTGGGTATCGAAG
Organism: Candidatus Cloacimonadota bacterium; assembly: GCA_020532085.1. Classification (NCBI taxonomy): domain Bacteria; kingdom Pseudomonadati; phylum Candidatus Cloacimonadota; species Candidatus Cloacimonadota bacterium. Next base: position 19,928 of record JAJBAV010000037.1, read on the forward strand.
CCATCCTGGTAGGCGTAGCGCTGCACCCGCTCCAGCTGCCCGTCCGGGCGGTAAAAATAGCGGAATCCCTGGGGCAGGGGGCTGTGGGGATAACTGATGGTGGTGGCCACGCGGCCGAGGCTGTCGAAGCGCACTATCACATGGTCGCGCAGGGAGCCGGCTTCCCAGATAAAGTCGCTGGTTTGGATGTACATCTTGCGCACGCGGCCTTTGAGGCCGAAATCTTCCCAATCAAGCTGGTCGCCGCCGTTTTTGAAAGGATATTTATCCAGCGCGCTGTGACGCTCCACGTAGGGCGCCGCGGGGGCGGGATGGGCGCGCAGGCCGGGATCGGCAAAGGCCAAAGCGGCCAGGGCCAGGATCAGCAAAACAAAGCCAGTGCTCTTCATTTATCCTCCATTAAAGGTATGCACGTTTCAACTTATACTATTCCCCTGGGCTTATACTGTCAAGTATTATTTGCCGCGCAGCTTTCAGGCCACCTGCTATGCGTTCTCACTTATTTTTTCAAATCGTATCACCATTCTTTCAATTCGGCGATATCGGAGCCTTGCGATATCACGATTATTTCAAAACGATATCACAATTTTTTCAAATGAAATTCCACGACTTTTTCAAACGAGTTTTCTAAACCAAATCAGCGGAACAGATTAGATATTTTCGATTCCGAATTGGTCAAACAGGGCTCCGGAAGTAGTAAATATCACGATTTTTTCAGAGGCATTTTGTAAGACATTGAATGGCTGCTGATTGAAATCAAGGTTCCTACTATCTGATCAATAACCAAGGCATTGATCTTTCTTATCATATTGCGCGGAAAGGATTTGACCACCTGTGCGAGGGGTGCAATGTAGCACCCATAAATCAACAGTCGGGTAACCGAGAAGGAGATCAAGATGACCAAGCAAAACAAGAATCGCAAGGAGCAGGCAATGCTGGAGGAGATGGTTCAATCAGGCAGCCAACTTATTCTGATGCATGACGATGGGACTGAACAGCCAATCGAGGAGATCGCTAAGAAAGATGATGTCCTGCACTTAGGCACAACAATGAGGGTAATCGAGATGGATAAATCAAGATCAGGTAGCGATCCAGATGATGACGATCCATACGCTAACGAGTTCCACTACAAGAGCTGGTGGAATCAGTTCCGAGGCCCGTGGCTGCAGTCGGAGAAGATGAGCGAGGATGAGATCAAGACCAGAGCCGACGATGCCTGGGAATGTGGAGACTACAAGGAGATGATCAACTTGATGGCGGAGCTGATCTGCCGGCTCGAAAAGAAGAGATAACCAGTAGCTAAGCTACTCATTAACCCGGTTCTGCCGGGTTTCTTTCTTGGGCATCATTTGGCGAGGGCAAGCAGTTTATAGAATGGATCAGTGGCAGTATAGACCTGGCTGATCCCGATTAGCACGGTTACCAGATTCCCTTCAATCATGATATCAGCTATGTAGAGGAAGGCATCGCACTGGTTGGTCAGGATGATGTGCGGAAGCTCCTGATACTCTTTATCCAGGATGTGGGTGATGATCTTATCCTCAGCTAACTTTGCCGGGCTTGCTTGGCTGTTGTCTCCTATTCCCTTATCCTGATCCTGAATCTCGTATTGCAGCTTGGTAAGTGAGAGAAGGCCATCCTGCAGGTGTTCGGTGCCGATAGCTGCATTGGCGATCTTGCTTCCGGTTACCGCTCCATCCAGGATGTGATTGGCAAAGATAGAGTTGTTCTGGATTCCCCTGGCATCCATCTTCCCGATGGAACAGGTCTTGCCACTGAACTGACCGAGGGGATTGCCCAGGTTATCCCAGATCTCATAGAAGCCGCAATCCGCTTCGTTTTGGATGCCGATCTCATAGTAACCAGAGTCTGGTACAGTCTCGATGAGTTTCTTGCCCTCTGCCCAGGATTGACCTGGTCTGAGCAAGCGGATATCCAATCCTGATTGAGGCTTTCTGGTTGTGCCTTCCATAGTGTAGTAGCCGATGGCGAACTTGTACATGTATGCTCCTGTAGTGGTTTCTTAGATTTGACCTATTACTGTCTCGTCAAAGTCGGTGATAATGATGATGCCGAAGTCGATGTAACCAGGGGTGCCGATGTATCTTGATTCCAAGCTGAACTTGACCTTGGTGGGATACTCGTGCAGATCATCCGGACACTTGGGCAACTGGGTTACTGAAACCGGGAACTGGCTGTTAATACTGCCATGTGCTGTGTATTCAAGGTATAGCCTGCCTGCACCTAAGAGGAACGCCATCAGGCCATAGTACTCCTCAGCAGTGAGCACACCCTCAAGATCAAAGGAGTCTTCCCTGTAAGCATCCCGGCGATGGAGATAGGTAGGATCGAAGGCGTTCTTCTTCTCCAGGCGATACTTCTGGGTGGGTTCATATTCGACCTGTCCATTCTGACAGAGATAATAGTTAACTCCCTGATCATCCTGCCGGATCAGTTTCCAGCCCTTTATAGCAACCATGCTTTCACCTTGTATTCGTCATTAATATAGTCCCTCTCCACTTCTGTTGGTAGCGTCTCAAAGGTTGGTGTAAAATAGGTAACGGCAGATGAAGAAAAAGGTTGAGCCAGATCCCGCTCTTTGTTTTGATGGTTTTGACAAAACTAACAGACAAGGAGACGATCATGACTCAACC
>JAJBAV010000038.1 GCA_020532085.1 Candidatus Cloacimonadota bacterium
CTAACCATATCCACCAGAGTGAGTTAATTACCTCCAGGTTTCAGCATGAAGATCGGAGGGATATTGGCGTAGGGGCTGTTTGGCTAAACAACAAAATTGAGTGTCCACTATTTCAGGACTTGACAGGCTGTGTGGAGTGGGGAATGTGTTACCGGTTTGGGATATGCTGTGAAACTTTGGTGGGGAATGGGTCTCAGAACTCCAGACCGAGCATCAGCATGGGGCTGCGGTCTTTGATGTCCAGCCAGACCTGGGCCTTGTTGTCTTTGGCGTTGTAGCGCAGCACGTCGATGCCGCTGATGAGGTGGTTCACGATCATCACGCCCACCGCCAGCATCCTGTAGTCGCGCATGTTCTGGGCTTCGGTGCGGATCTGCACATACTGCCCGCGGTTGTCCACGCTGTCCCAGTTCCAGGCCTGGTCATCCAGGTAGATGTTCTCATCAATGTAGATCTGCTGCTGGGCGGGGTCTTGGGGAAACAGACGCAACGCTTCCTGCCGCACCCAGGCATTGTAACCTCCGGCTTCGTAGCCGCTGCTGTTGAATTTGCTGAGGTCGCGGAGATAGCTGTCCGCATGGTCACCGGGCGTGATGTGGGCATATTTCAGCGCGTATTCGTAATATTCTTGGGTTTTCAGCTGCGCTTCCTCGTTCAGATAGAGCAGGCTGGAGATGAGGGCCGCTTCAGCTGTGAGCATGCCATAGCCGTAATTCCGGCCGTGGCGCACCTGGCTGAGGCCAGGCAGAACAAGTGACTGCACGAGCTGCAGGCCCGTGCCTTCCGCTGCCAGGCTGGCCCCGCAGGCCAGCAACAGCAGGAGGGTTACCAGATATTTGATCTTGGCAGGCATTAAAACTCCAATCTGTAATTGAGCATCAGGCCGCCTGACTCCAGCGGCGTGAAATAGAGGGCTGTGGGTTGGTCCGGGTTTCTGGAGATCAGGGCCACGTCGATGAGGCTGATCACGCGGTTGAGCAGCATCACCCCCAGGCTGAGGCTCCGGTACATCTTCACGGTCTGGGTCCTGAACCGCAGGGAGCGGTACTGGTCCTGATGTTCGGAACTCTGCCAAGCCCAGGCATCCTCCGCGGAGTAGGTATTTTCGGCCAGATAAGCCTCATAACCAGCGGGATCGTAATTGTATATCAAATAAAAGTTTCGCGCTTCCAGGGTTTGAAGCTGGTTGAACTCATCGCTGCTAATATACTGTTGGATAACCTGATAATAGCTGTCGGACATGTTTTCTGGGATGCCGGCATAAACCTCTGCGTATTTTCTATAAGAGCCGGTGAGGTTGTCGATCTCGCGTCCGGTGGCCAGCCAGGCTGTGAGGGCGAGCAGATCGGTGGTTAGCATGATCCCGCCGCGGGTGCTTTTGCCCAGGGCGATCTCCCCGCTGCCGGGCAGGGCGGCGGACATGCCCAGATAAGCTATCTTGGGCAGCGCGGCCAGGGGCAAAGCGATCAGCAGCGCCAGGACCAGGAAAAGGGTTTTGGGGAACGCGCGCATTCAGAACCTGTAGGTGAAACCCAGCGAAGGGGTGATGTGGTTGTTGCCGCTCAGGCCGGTGTAATACTTCAGTTCAAGTGGTTTTTGGGTGATGGCGGTGCGGTTCACGCGGTTGGTGAGAGTGAAAGCCTCGATGGCCGCGGCCACGTGGTTCAGGGCCAGGCCGATGGTGCAATAGTTGGCATAGTAGAATTGCTGGTTGGCGGCCCGGCGCATGTCCAGATATTCCTGGCGCCAGGGCGAGGCGGCGTTGGAACCGGGGGCCACGGCGTTGGCGGGATCCAGGCTGCCGGGATTGCTCAGATAGTAATCCATCCGGTAGTTTTTAATCCAGCGGTTGTTGATGATGAGTTGGGGGTCGGTGTTGTTCGGATTGAAGACCCAGGTGGCGTTGTTGGGTACCTGGTCCAGGTGGAAAGAGCCTGTGAGGGGATCGGTGGCGAAGTTGTGATACCAATCCGCCCAGCCGAACACATATTTGTCATATTTGCCGATGTCTTCGTAGAAATGCTGGGTATCGGTGTCGTCCAGGCGGAAAAAGGTGCCGTCGTAGATGTCCAGCGTGCCTGGGTTGATGTTCATCATCACTGTTTCCACAGCCTCCTGGTATTCCCTGCGGTAGCGGGTGCCGGTATAGGTGTAGGAATACTCCTCACCGCTGACGCTGTAGTTAAAAACCTGGGTCACCGTCTCGCCGTTGGCGAAGTTCTGGAAAGCCTCGGTCTGGTCCTGGCCCTGTTTGTTGAACCAGACGATGCCGCCGATGGCCGCCAGTTCCAGCACTGGAAAGAGGTAGGTGGTGAAGGCTGAGGGTTTGGCGTAAAACTGGCCCGCGCCGGGCAGCAGCGCCGAAAAGAGCATGGCGCGGCGGGCGTCCTTGGGCTCAAAATTCACCGTAATGATGTCGCTGGCGTCTTCCTGGGGTTCCTGCCAGATCAGGTCGTCTATGTTCTGGGCGAACGCGCCGCTCAGCAGCGCGAAGCCCAGGATGAGGAGGATGGTTGTTTTCATGTAAGCCTCTTGATCATTTCTCCACGGCGAATTTTATCCGCTTGTTCTCGGCGCCTTTGCGCACAAAGAGGATGTAAACGCCGGAGGCAAGCCTGCCGCTGTCCAAGGCCACGTCCCGGCGCAGGATGCCGTTGGCGGGCAGGGTGTGGCTTTGCAGCAGCGAGCCGTTGATGTCGTATAGCCGCAGTTCCACTTCCTGGTCAAAATCTTCCACTCGCACCCTGAACTGGGGGTCACGGACAGGGTTTGGGAAAACAAAAGCGTTGAAATCCTGGCCGGTGGGCACATCGTCTTCCATCTGGAAACCTTTGAAGTTGCCTTCCCCGCCGTTGCGGAAGCCATTCCAGAACACTCCCTGGAAATCAGTTGAAAGTTCCTTTTTGTGGATGGAGAGCCGGCCGTCCGGATCGGCGTAATACCAAAAGAGGTTGACACCTTGCGTGGAATAATGCGCGGTGGCCAGCCGGGAACCGTTCACGGGGCCGTTCGTGAGCAGTGATCTGGGCCAAACGATGCCCTCCGTCCAAACACGATCATCATCCCATGTGATGTAGCCTCCTGAAGAGTAGGCCACGTGGCCGTGCTCGGGCACCGGAAGGCAGAGCAGGGTGTTCCGGAACGCGTTGAGAGCGTAAACATGATTCCGGGGACTGAAGTTGAGCGGGAAGGCGTTGTAGGGAAAGCCGGAAAGCAGGGTGCCGTCGTTCTTCATGGCGTAGATGCGGTTTCCGCAACCCCAGAAAACGGTGGGATCGACGGCCAGGTCGAACCTGGACATGGCTTCATTTGTGTACCAGGTTACGCCAAGCTGGGTGGGCTTGGCGGCCAGGGTGTTCAGCCAGATCCGTTCCAGATGGTTGTTCTGGAATTTGTAAACGCTGCCGCTGTTGGCCATCAGGAAAAGCATCCGCACGCCGTCGGAATCAGCAGTGTAGCCAACTGGCTCGTATTCGCCGAAAGGTTCGGGCAATTCCACCTCAAGCTTGATGTAGAGGTCGCTGGTGTCGATGATGTGCAGCAAATCCTGGCTGAGCGCCACCAGGTCGGTGCCGTAACTGCCCAGGCGCTTGATCCCGGGCAACTGGACCATGTCTTTCACCACGTTGTCCACCACGGAACTCAGGCAGCTGGAGGTGCTCACGAACACGGTATCCCTGAGCGCGAGGGGCGCGGTGCTGATGGGATCGGGATAATTGACGGATTTGCTTTGCAGGTCGTCCAGGGAAAATTCCACAATCTCCAGAGAATTGGCGTGGCTGAGAATGAGTTCCTGGTAGCCGTTTCCATCCTGATCAGCTCTGATCACTGGCTGGTCCAGCGGCTCGCCGTCCCAGGCGAAAGGCCCCATGAGGTCTGTCCACTGGCCGTCGTGATGGCTGAGCAGGGTGATGGATTGCGGACCGATCAGAGGCAGGTCCAGAATGCTGTAGCTGGAATTGATGAAGGGCCCGGGCAAAAGGTCGGGGATGCCGTAGGCGTTCACCGAACTGACATCGAACCAACCGCTGTTCACCGTGAGGTTCATGATCGCGCCCGGATTGCCCATGCCGCCCAGCCAATAGAGCGAACCCATCCCGGCGCTGTCTTCAAGGGGCGGTTTTGTGTTGCCGTTCAGATCGGGTTTCCAAGCTTGCAGGCTCCAGCCGGCAAAGTAACCGGATTCGTCCAGCACCGGCTTCTTGGCGTGAAAGTATTCATACTGGGTGCCGGTCCAGTACCAGGACCACTCATAACCGATGTCGGGCAGGTTGTCCGCTTCGATGATCTCCACCCCGCGCCGGTTGTAGCGGGTGTTGATGGTGTTGTTCTCGTAGTTGGAGTAAAAAGTTCCGTCGCTGCCGGTGGCGCCCTGAGCGTAGATCACATCTTCATTCACCCGCCAGGCCAGGATCCCGCCGCCCACGGAGGAGCCGTCCTCCCTTTGGAAGGAGGGCAAAAGGTAGTCGTATTCATAGGTGGGGACGTTTTGGGGATCGTCGATCGCAGTGGGGTAGAGGATCACCCGGCCGTCATCGCTGGCCTTGAGCGCTGTGGCTCCGTCACCGTCCGGGTCCACGCTGCGGTTTTCCACCAGCAGGTATTCGGTGGGGGACAGGGGCAGACGCAGGATCTGGGGTATCAGTTTGTTTCCCGGTTGCCGGTGGCTGCTGGCGGCAAGGGCCATTTCGCTGAACAGGCCAACTTTGTCGGCGTCTTTAAGCAGGCCGCGGGAGCGGAGGTCATCGCCGAAGACAAGCTCGCGTGACCAGGCGCCGGGAAGCCCGGGCAAGGCGCCTTCCAGCAAAACATAGGAGCCGTCGTCCAAAACGTCCATGAGGATGCCGGAGCCGCCACTGTCCATGATGTCGAAAACCCCCACCATGGGTTGCCAGGTGTATACATTGTAGAGATCCACGAAACCCAGGGAGTGTCCAAATTCATGGCAGAGCACGGCATTCAGGGCGCCGTAGCCGCTGCGGAAAACGTTTTCTCCGGAGGTTTCGCTGGCAAAATCCTGTGAGATGGTGGCGGGCACGTTGCAGGCCTTGCCGATCAGCACGGAGCCTTCATCCACCACGGCTTCCTTGCCGTCGCCCACCCGGATGAAAAATGAGGGGATGTCGGAAGGGGTGTCGCCAAAAACGTCGTGCTGCCAGTCGGAGCCGGCGTGGATGATCATGAAGTGGCCGAAAGTGGAGAAATCCAGCTCTGGCGAAAGGCTGTCCGCAAGTTCGAAGGCGGTTTTAAAATACTCTTCCATGCGGGAAACGAAGAGTTCGTTGTCCGCGCCTGGAGGGTTGTACCAGCCCATGGTCTGGGGCAGGGTGTAAGTCCCGGATTGAGGCCAGACTTCATATTGGAGGTTGTAGGACCCGGCGGAGGCGGCCAGATAGTAATGGCGCATGGCCTCCAGATTTTGCAGGAAATAGGCCTGGTCGTGCGGGGGGCTGCCGATGTTGTAAAGATAGTTGGGATCAGGCTCCAGAAGGAATTTGCCGTTGCCGGTGGTGTTGGGGTCATCTGTGCTTTCCTCAGCAAAATCCACCAGGATCACCAGCAGCCTGTAGAAGTTGGCATCCCGGGTATGCGGCGCGGCGGCCGCCTGCCTGGTCAGCAGCTGGGTGAAGGGATGCCGGCGCGGAGGGCGGTTCGAGAAATGTTTCTGGAGCGTGAGCTTTTCAGCACCGAGCAGGCTGGCCAAGGCCAGCAATAGGAGCAGAAACCGTGTTTTCATCCGTATCCAAAGCCGTACTCCCCATGCTGAAAAACATGGGGAGACTGGCTGGAATCACTTTCTAAAACTCGAAGCCCAGGGAGAAGACCTTGTTGAAATCGACCAATTCACCGCCGGGGACCATGCTGAAATCCGCGTTCAGCTTATATTTCTTGCTGAAGGTGTATTGGATCCCGGCCCCGAAGCTGGGGCCCATCACGCTTCCGGCTGAATCGAGGAAATAGCCACCGCGGAGTGAGATCAGATCAAGGTAGGTGTATTCCGCGCCGATCCCGAAGATGGATTCCTCCATGTGTTGCCAGCCGGTGACAAACCTGGTGAGCAGGGGGTCTTCGTTGGCCAGGACCTTGCTGGCTTCCGCGGAGACCAACAGCTTGTTCATGGGGGCGTTGAGGATCTCGTAAGCCGCGCCCAGCCTTACGGTCATGGGCAAGGGGTCGGATTGTTCCTGGTCGATGTAGGTCACGTTCGGGCCGATGTTTTGGATCACGAAGGAAAGGTTGGTGCCATCGGTGAGGAAATCCTGATATTTGGCGCCAAGGTCGAAGGCGAAGCCGAAAGCCTTGCCGTCCGGCTCGGTGGGTTGGCCGGGCCCCAGATAGCTGTAAACGAACTTGAAATTCGTACCAACGCCCAACTGTTGTGGGATCACATCGTAGCTATAGCCTACGTTTCCGGCAAATTCAAAGCTGTGGAATTCGCCGATCACGTTGTTGTTTTCGTCGGTCTGGGTTTGGGTGCCCATGTCCAGAAGGGTCAGGTGGGCGTTGATGTTCCCGATGCCCTGGAAATACTGGTTATAGCCCAGGTATTCGTAATACATGTCGTTGAAGCCGGAACCTGCCAACCAGGGAATGTGCGATCCGGCCAGCTGGGTTTTGCGGTTGAACGCCGTGGCGCCCGGATTCCACCAGGCGGCGTAAGCGTCGTCGGCAACGGCGGAATAGGCGCGGCCCATGCCGTTGGCCCGTCCGCCCGGCTCAAAGGTGAGCGACAGCATCGAAGCCTGGGAGATCGCCCCCAGGGAGAAGGGCAGGCTCAATGCGATCATCAGCGCTGCCAGGGTAAGCATTCTATACTTGGACATCATACCTCCATTGAGATATAGTGAATGGCGCGGGTGTAAAATATCCCGGCGCGGTTTTCTTCTGATTTGTTTGTTTCAGGGAAGGTAAATACCCCATAAAAAAGTTGTCTCGCCGCTGTTCTACAAAAAAATGCAGCCTGCTAGCAAATCTAACTGATCGGTTTTCTCCCAAATCTTTGTGGTGCCGAAGGCCGGAATCGAACCGGCACGGACCATAAGTCCGGTGGATTTTGAGTCCACTGCGTCTACCTGTTTCACCACTTCGGCACGATGCATACCCTTTTCCCAAAGTCCGCAAGCTTGTCAAGCGGAATATCAAGGCTGGATCTGATAATTGTAGCACAATGTCAACAGTTGCGCGCTGGAACAGCTCTGCGCTCAGGATCCGGCCTCGCGGTCGATGGCCTCTTGCAGCTTGGCCGCGGCCTCATCCAGAGCGGCCTGGGGCGAGAGCATGCCTTCCTTGGCTTTTTCCAGCGCCTTCTTCAGTTCGTCGCGGCCCACGAACCAGGCGGGGTGCTGGGGCTCGAACACGGCGTTGTCGAGCTGGGCGTAGATGCCGCGGAATTGGGGAAAGGTGTTCAGGAAATCCACAATGGTTTTAGACTGCATGGCGCTCTTGCGCAGGGGCATGTAGCAGGTGCGCGCGCTCCATTTGGCGGTTTGTTCGGTATCGGTAAACCACTTTATGAATTCCCAGGCGGCTTTTTCCTTTTTGGGGTCGCCGCTTTTGAAGATCACGATGTTGGCTCCGCTGATGGCGCTCTTATTGGTTTTGTGGACGGGCAGCGGAGCGTAGCCAACGTTGAAATTGATGGGCTGCTGGCGCATGTAGGTGATCGAGACGCTGGAGCCTTCGAACATTGCCACCGTCCCGGCCAGGAAGGCGTTCTGGCCGTCCATTTCCTTGGAGGCCTTGGCGATCTTTTCCTTGTTGACCAGGTTGAGCGTGTAATTCAGCGCTTCCAAGCCGGCCGGGCTGTTCAGCACCGGTCTGTAGTTCTCGTCCATGATGGTGCCGCCGGCCTGATGGATCAGGTTCACGAACTGCCATTCGTTCACGGTGAAGTTCGCCCCGTAGGTTTCGGCCCGGTCCTTGGTTTTGGGCGCGGTCAGTTTACGGCAGTATTCCTCAAACTCTGCCCAAGTGGCCGGGAATCGGTCTGGTTCCAGTCCGGCGCGGTAGAAGGCGTCCTTGTTATAGAAATATGCCCGCACGCTTTTGTTGAAAGGGAAGGACCATTTTTTACCCTGATAGGTGATGGATTGCATGAAGACGGGATAGAAATCCTCCAGCTCTTCCTCTGTGAAATCCGGATCGTTGGCCAGAAGGCTGTCGATGCTCACCAAGACTTCATCCTGCTGGTATTTGGCCGCCCATGATTCGAACACCTGGGCCAGATCGGGTTGCTTGCCCACCTGCAAAGAGGCGGAAAGCTTCTGCTGCAGGGCGTTGTAGCTGCTGATGGGATTGGCGATCACCTCAATGTCGTCGTGGGTTTTGTTGAATTCCACGATCATTTCGTTGAGCACGTCCCCCAGGGGTCCGCTCAAACCATGCCAGAAGCGGATCTGGACCTTGTCGGATTTAGCCGCCTGGCCACAGCCGGCCAAAAGCAAGGCCAGAAGCAGGATTAGGCTTGATACACGCCGCATTGTCTCATCCTTTTCTTAGATTGATGCCATCAACGCATCGAGAAAAAGCAGCATTATTGACCCGCGCTTTGAAGTCAACCATTTTTTCTCCACGGCCTGGCCCGGGCCCTGTCGCTGTCTGCTGAGGGAAAGCAGCTAAACCGAGCAGCTGTTGCTAAAAAAGCTCTCGTTCAAACCGGGTGGGTTAGCATGGGGGCCGATGGAAATGTTTGCCCGTTGAAATGTTCTGCCAGTGAGGCCATGAGCGCTCGCCACCATCCCTCTCCCACGCCCCACGCCAGTTCCTCGCATCAAACGCGGGTATCAGGCGGGAGGCGCGTTTGGAACCCAGGACAGGGCCTTAACGGCCAGATAGCAGCGCTTCCATCCAGGAATCTCATCCACCCGTCATCATCTGATGTCCTTGGGTGAAGCCACCCGCTTCGAAGCAAGACCTAAAAAGTCTGGAGGGCCTTAGTCATCCTAACTTTACAGGCTTGAGCATTCAAGGTTTCCGGCAGCGCCGGTATTCTGTGAAAGCCAGATCGAATCCTGTGACTGAGGTTACTGCCTCAAAGGAGATGAGTTCCCAAGCCTCGGGATCGATCACGGGAAAATGGGTGTCCCCCTCGAATTCCGCGTCGATGCGGGTGAGGTGGAGTTTGGAGGCCAGGGGCAGGAAGAGTCTGAAGATCTGAGCGCCGCCGATCACAAAACACTCATCGTCAGGGCAGTGCCGCAAACAGTCTGGAACGCCGTGGCAGACGATGGCTCCGGGTACTGTGAGCTTTTTATCGCGGCTGAGGATGATGTTCACCCGTTCGTCGAGGGTGCGGCCCAGCGACAGCCAGGTATTTTTGCCCATCAGCACAGTGTGGCCAAGGGTTTTGGCGCGGAAATACTTCAGGTCTTCGGGAATGTTCCAGGGCATGCGGTTGTCGCGGCCAATAAGGTTGTTGCTGTCGAGCGCCGCGATCACGGAGAAGCGTGGCTCAGTCAAAACGTCCCGCCTCGAAGAATCTGTCTATCGGCGGTATTCCTGCGCTCAGGGCCTCGGTGAGGGTTCCGCTGAAGATGAGAGCGCCGTCTTCAAGGAAGAAGATGCGGTCGGCCAAACGCTGGATGGAGGCCAGTTCGTGGGTCACGACCACGATGGTCATGTTCAGCTGGGTTTTCAGGTCCAGCAGCAACTCGTCCAAAGCCCTGGCGTTAAGCGGGTCCAGACCGGAAGTGGGTTCATCGCAGAAGAGGATTTCGGGGTCGAGGGCGATGGCCCTGGCCAGCGCGGCCCGTTTTCTCATTCCTCCGGAAAGTTCGGAGGGAAGCTGATACATGGCCCCGTCCAGGCGCACCAGGTTAAGTTTCGCCCGGATCACGCGTTCGATAACGCGAAGGCTGAGGCGGCTGTGCTGTTCCAGAGGGATGGCGAGGTTGTCGAACACGCTCAGCGAATTGAGCAGCGCGCCGCTCTGGAAGAGAACCCCGAAGCGGATCAGGATCTCGCGGTAGCGCGCCTCATCCATGTCTGTGAGTTCTTCGCCGCGGTATTTCACGCTGCCGGCCGTGGGCTGTTCCAGGCGCAGGATGTTCTTCAACAGAGTGGTTTTGCCGCTTCCGCTGCTGCCGAGGATCACCGCCACCTCGTTGGGCTTGATGTCCAGGTCTATATCTTTCAGGATCACGCTGTCACCATAGGCTGCCCGCAGCCCGCGGACGCTGATGAGGGGGTTCATAGATACACCAGGCTAAATACGGCGTCGGCCACGATGATCGCCAGGATCGACGCCACCACAGACCTCGTGGTGGCCCGGCCCACTCCTTCGGCCCCGCCCCGCACCTGGAAACCGTGATGCGCTGCAATGACCACGATCAGCCAGGCAAAGACCACGCTTTTGGTGTAGGTTATGAACAGTTCGGAGGGCTCCAGCACCATCAGCGTGCGCTGCAGATAGACCTGGGGGGCAATGCCCAGATGCCCTACCGCGATCAGGATGGCGCCAATTTCGGCGGCCAGAATGGAGAAGGTGACCAGGATGGGCATCATCAGGGTGAGGGCGTGAAATTTGGGCACCACCACGTAGCGGATGGGGTCCAGGGCCATCATGCGCAGGGCGTCTATCTCTTCGGAAACCTTCATGGTGGCAATCTCGGCCGTGATGGCGGAGCCGCTTCGGCCGGCCAGGATGATGGCAGTGAAGAGTGGCGAAAACTCCCGCACCAGGGCGAAGGACATCACATCGGCCACAAAAATGGCGGCGCTGAAGTTCTTCATCTGCACCCCGGTCTGCAAAGCGATGATGAAACCGATCACAAAGGATAGCAGCGCCACGATCGGCAGCGCGTCCATGCCCAGAAAAGCGCACTGTTGGGCCAGCGAACCCTTGCGCTGTTCGCGGTGGCGGAAGATGTCCACCACCGACCAAGCGAAAACGTCCGCTGCCAGCTGGAGAGCGTTTTTCGCGCTTTGCCACTCCTGCTGAACTGAGGCCCCGATCTGCTCCAGCCAACCCTGTTCGCGTGGTTTTTCTAAAGGCGGGACGCCAGGGCTGCGGAATCGGTGGATCACAGCCTGAACTTCCGGGCGAGCGGGTAAAACGTTTGCCTCCCCCTCTTGCGCAACCAGCCGCAGGATCTCTTCCCACATGGCGGTTCCCGCGCTGTCGATGCGCTCGATCCCAAGGGGGTCTATCCTTTCCACCCTTTCCTGGCGAAGGATTTTGGCAACCTCTGTGTCTACGCCGTCCAGAGCCTTCAGGGTGAAATCCCCCTCCAAATGGAGAGTGCCAGCGTCGAAGCGAATTCCGGCCATGATCAGTAGAACAGCGAAAGCCTCAGATAGCTGCCGTAATCGTAAACCACCCAGTCCTTTCGGGACCTGTCATACTGCACGTTCAACCTCAGGTCCAGCGAGATGTTGCGGTAGATGCGGAAATTGATCCGGTTCTCGCTTTCGAAGCGGACGCTGCGGTCCTCGGTGCTGAGGGGAAAGAGGAGGTCGATGGAGGAGTTCACGCGGATGAAATCGAGGATGTTGACCGCGGAGAGCACCAAAGTGCTTTCCAGGCCGTGAAAAGCCTGGTTCGGCTGTTCGCGGTAGATGTCGTAGATGTTGGTGTCGGAGGGATCCTGGCTGGGTCCGGTGGCGCTGAAGACGTAGTATCCGTCGTTGATCTCCTGCTGCCAGCCGTAGCCGAAGCGCAGGCTCAGCGAAGCGCGGGGGCCGAAAACGAGGCGGTAAGTGATCCCCGTTCCTTCCTTCAGGCGCATGGGGAAGAAGGGTCTTTTCGTCTGCAGCCTCACCTGATCCTGCAAGGTAACGGAGTCATCCTCAGCGGATACGAGGATCAAGTCCTTCAGTTGCGAAAAATGCGCGAACTCCCGGAAGAAATGGGTTTGCACGTCGCCGCGGGCGTAGAAGGAGAAATTGCGCAGGGCACGGCTGCTTTCCCAGGGAGTGAGCAGCAGGACGTTTTTTAGGGAATAGGCGTCGGAACTCACGCGCAGATCGGAAAAATCAGCGCTGCTGAGGCCCAGATCATAATTGCTGCGCAAGGTGTAGAGGGTGAAGGGGAAAGTGGCGTCCACCGCGTTTTCCAGCTGCCCGGTGACGGTGAGTCCCACGAAGGGATGGGCGGGGTCCGCCTCGTTGTTCCCGGCCAGGCTCAAATTGCCGTGCATGGCGCCTTTGTGCACCACGGGGCGGTCACGCACCACGGGTTCCTCACCCAGGACGCCTGCCCCCAACAGAATGTTTCCCTCTCCGGAAGGGTCAACCACCAAGGTTAGGATCCGGCTGTCGCCTTTGGCCAGATCGATGGTGGTGAAGTCCTCCAGTTCGGTCCAGGTGCCTCCGCCCAGTTTGACCATGTAAGTGCCGGGAGGGAGGATCCAAACCTTGTCCGGCTGACCCAGGTCATCATCGCCGATGCTGGTGCCGGGTCCCAGGGGATAGTATTCGAATTTGCCCACTTCTTTCACCCAGACGTCGTAGGGCAGGCGCACCCGGTTGTTGTTCCCGTCGATGATCTTCACGCTCAGTTCGGCCCACTGCCCGCTCACCACGGTGCGCATCTTGGGCAGTACCTCCACTTCCAGCGGGATGTTCTGGCTTTCACCGATGGTGATGCTGTAGCGCCCGGGCGGGAGGGGCAGTTCCTTGTTGAATTCGCCGTCATTGCGGGAAACTTCGTTATCCAGGCCATGCACATTGTATCGGATGAGGTCGTCGGTGTCCGTGCCGAGCGTGAGCAGCAATTCTCCGTGCGAGTTGGCAAGGTTGGCTGGGGGCAGGTCCTCCAGGGTGAAAATGTCCTGGCTTGTTGTCTGCAGGGTTGCCAGTGCCACCTGGTCCTGTCCGCCGCTCAGGAAATTGCGGCATTTGGCCGCGAACACGTCCGTTTCCTGCATCAGCAGTTCGTTGTAGCTCTGGATCAGATAGACCATGCTGGCGTCGGGCAAGGGCTTGTAGCGTTCCGCTTTATAGCTGAGGAGGATCTTTTGAGTGTTGGAATCCCTAAGGAAAAATTCCATCCGCAGATAGGCGCGGGCATCTTTTGCCTCGATCTTTTCCAGGTTCAGAACCTTGGTCTCTAAAAAGTAGTCGGGATCAAACTCACCCGTGGTGCGGTCGACCTGGCTGAAGATGCGGTAGGCTCGCAGCCGTTGCACGATCAGGTCTGGAATGGCGTCGTTCAGCCGGCTGGCCCAAAGATGGTCCGGCAGATAATGTACCCGGGAGAAGTTTTCCTTAACCACCAGCTGGCTTTTAGTGTAGGCCCGGCCCACTTCCGCGTCCAGCACCTCCAGGGATTGGGGGAAGGGCTGAGACATGCGCAGAGCTGGGTTTTCATTTCCCTCCCTGTATTCCAGCACGTAGTAGTTCGGACGCAGCCGTTCAGAATTCCAGGCGCATCCAGTCACTGTCAGCACGGCGGCCAGGATGCCCAGCCACAAACAATTCTTGATCACGCGCTCCTCCCTTTAGTTTCCCCGCAGGATCAGGGCGGGTTGGTCAGATATTTGCCGGGCGAAATCGTTGAGGTTTTCGCTGGCTTCGCGCAGGTTTTCCAAGGTCTCGTTCAGGTTCACCCGGTTGCGGATCAGGGTCCGGTCGATATTGGTGATCAGGTTTCCGGCCTTGTTCACGGTTACAGTGAGTTCCTCGGCCAGGTCGGAGATGTTGGCTTCGTTGAGTTTGGCCGTGAGAGTGTTCAGGTTGTTCACCAGAGTGTCCATTTCCGCCGAGGCCAGGATCTGGTTCACGCGGTCCATGGCGGTGTTGATCTTCAGGCTCACTGTGGCGATGTCCCGGGTGGTCATAAGGATCAGGGAATCGGAGTTGGCGCCGATCTTTCCCAGTTGCAGCCTGGTATCGGTGAGCAGCAGATTGGTTGAGCGATTGATCTCAGCGATGCTTTTATCCAGGTTGGCGCTGATGGAGGCCAGTTGTTTGCCCAGGTCGTTGGTGAGGGCTTCCAGGCTGGTGCGGGTGGAAAGGGTCAGGCTGTCCAGGCTGGATGAGCTGCGGTCGCCTATCCTCTGGATATTACGGGAGGCCACGGTGGATATGGAATCCAGGTTCGCGGTCAGGTTGTCCGCGATGCGGTCGAAGCTTCCGCCCGCGCCCTCAGTAAAACCCTGGGCGGATTGGGTGATCCGGTTCAGGCTATTCAGGGTGGTGGAAAGCTTGGCGCGGGTTTCGCTGATCAGGCTGCTGGTTTCGGAGAGGATGGAGGCGAGGTTGGCCTGGTTTTCCTCAGCTGTAAGCTGGTCCAGGTTCGAGGCTATGCGGTCCACCTTATCCACTATGGACACTGCTTTGCCTGAGATCTCGTCGAGCTCTGTGGCGCCGGTTTTGATGAAGCTGCCGGGTTTCAGGTTTTTCGCCCCATTGGTCCCGCCGCGGATCTCCACCGCTTTGGTGCCGGTGATGCCCACATACACCAGAACCGCCTCGCTGTCCTCTTTCAGCGGCGTGCCGGGGTCGATGCCCAGGGTCAGGATCACGCTTTGAACGTCCTTCGGATCTATCGCCACCTTGTCCACGATGCCGATGGGGATGCCTCTGTAATAGACTGAAGCGCCGGCCTGGAGGCCGAACACCGACTGGTTGGTGAAGCGCAGGAAATAGGTCTCGCGCTTGAGGGTGAGCTGTTTGCCGATCACCAGCGCGAAGAACAGGCCGATCAGGGCGATGCCGGTCAGCACAAAGATGCCGAGCCTGATCCGGGCGGATTTGGCAGCCATGATACCTCCCGTCAGGGATTGAAAGTGATGTCTCCCGTGAGCAGCTTGCTTTTCACGTGCACCGGATTCTCCGCGGTCAAACTCACCTTGCCTTCGCAGATCACATCTTCGCCAAAACTGATGTCGCCGCTGATCTTAAGCCCAGAGCAGCCCACCAGCGAGGGAATGCCATCGCGGAAGCGTTCCAGCAGTTGGTCGATCCTGCCGTAGTGGCGTTCGTCCAGCTCGATCGGGGGAATGGATTCCACCCCGCGGCGCGTGACCACCTGATACTGGTCGTTGAGCTCATAGAGGTCGCTCCAGATGGCCAGCAGATCGTTGTTTTTCTTCACCGGGGCGAATCTGGAACGCGGCACCATCACTGCCTGAGCGCCGTTGAACACGCCGATCGCCGCTCCCATGGCGGTTTCCAGCTGATAGACCGGAGTGCCGTCCACGGTTTTTGGGTTCACGATCAACGGCAGGGGCATGATCCCGTCGCCGGCGATCAGATTCCACTGCAGGGCCTTGAGGTCGATCCAGAGGTTGTTGGTGTTGAAATATTGGTAAAGTTCCACGTTTTGGAACTCGTCCAGCTCTTCGGGAGGGCATTGCGCCACTTCCCGCAGCATCAGCCGGCCCTGTTTGTCCTGGCAGAGGTGCCCACCCTTTTTGTCCGCTTCGGTCCGGGCGCAAACCTCCATCAGGAAATGGATGTCGTTGGCTTCCATATAGGCCGGGATGCAGGTGTCGACGGTCGCGCCGAGGTTGTCGGAATTGGACACGAAGGCGTAGCGGTATCCGGCGTCGATCATTCTGTCCAGCAGGCCGGAAGAGCTCAGTGCGGCGTAGATGTCACCGTGTCCGGGCGGGTTCCACATCAAGTCAGGATCATCGTTCTCGTAGGGTTTCAGGTTGTCCTGCCGGATGCGGGGGAATCTGTTTTGCAGAAAGGACACCGGCAGCTTCTGCCGGGCGAGGTCCGGGTATTTTTCCAAATACTGCAGGGTGTCGGCCTCGGTGCTGTAGCTGTTCATGAACATCAGCAGCACTTCATAGCCGGTTCCGGAGCGCAGGGCCAGCACCTGGCGGGTGATTATGTCCAGGAAGTTCATGTTGCCTTTCACCGGTAGCAGGCTTTTCGCGGCGCTGAGGCCCATGCTGGTGCCGAGGCCGCCGTTCAGCTTGATTACGGCGATGCTTTTCAGGATGCTCTGCTTGCGGTACTGGATCAGGGCGGAGTGGTCGATCACGCTGGAAGGCGCGGGGGGATCGATCGTGCCGCGCGGGATCACGCCCAGAGCGCCGGCTTCCAGCTGTTTGTAGTAGGCGCTGAAAGTGCGGATCAGGCTTTCCGCCAGCCCCGCGGCTTTCATTTGCTTCACAAAGAGGTTCAACATCCGAAGGTCCTTTCTCGTTTTATTTGCCCGGGTCCTGCTTCAACACAGCCTCGAGCATGGCCTCATCCACAGGGGTGGGAACGGTGATGTGCCCTTCGCCGCCATGTTTTGCGTTCCAGGCCTGAACGGTTTCGATGGCGTTCGGATTGCGAGCCCAGCCGCGCCTGCCCACGCCTCCCATCACATCCCAGGAGAGCGCTGAGCGCACCACCTGGTCCATGTGTTCGCTACCATCCAGAACGATGCCGTTGCCGCCGTTGATGGAGCGGCCGATGCCCACTCCGCCGCCATTGGAAAGCACCACCAGACTCATGCCGCGGGCGATGTTTCCGGCGAAGCAGTGGGTGGCCATGTCCGCCATCACATTGCTGCCGTCGCGGATGTTGGCGGTTTCGCGGAAAGGCGAGTCCGTGCCGGAGGTGTCGTGGTGATCACGGCCCAGCATCACGGGGCCGATCTTGCCTGCGCGCACCATTTGGTTGAATTTCAGCGCGATGCGCACCCGCCCTTCCTCGTCCGCGTAGAGGATGCGGGCTTTGGTGCCCACCACCAGTTGGTTGGCGCCGGCTTCGGCGATCCAGTGGTGGTTGTCGCGGTCCATGGCGTTGCGGCTGGGGTCGATCAGTTCGTGCGCGGCCCGGTCGGTGAGCTCCAGATCGCTTTCCCTGCCGCTGAGGCAGACCCAGCGGAAGGGTCCGTAGCCAAAATCGAAGCAGAGCGGCCCCATGATGTCCTCCACATAGGAGGGGAAGATGAAGCCTTCGCTGGTGTTCACGCCGTTGCGGGCGATCTCTTTCGCCCCGGCATCGAAGACCGAGGCCAGGAAGCTGTTGCCGTAATCCCAGAATCTGGCCCCTTTGGCGCAGAGCCGCTGGATCACGTGGAAATGCCGGAGCAGGGACGCGTCCACGGCCGCTCGGAATTTCGCGGGGTCGTCGGCAAGCAGCTGCCGGCCTTGTTCAAAGCTGTATCCCGCCGGGGTGTAGCCGCCTTCATAAACAGCGTGGCAGGAAGTTTGGTCGGAGAGCAGTTCAGCCTTGATATTGTGCTCGTCCACATATTCCAGCAGATCCACGATGTTGCCGTGATAGGCGATGGAGACAGGTTTGCGGCTGGAGCGGAACTCATCCACCCAGGCGAAGATTTCTTCCGGAGAGCTCGATACACGGCCCACCCAACCCTGCCGGTGTCTGGTCTCGATGCGGCTGGGGTCCACTTCCGCGATCACTCCGATACCGCCGGCGATCTCCACGGCTTTGGACTGAGCGCCGCTCATGCCGCCCAGGCCGGAGGAAATGTAGAGCACCCCGGCCAGATCGCGGTCGGCGGGGATGCCCAGATACTTGCGGCCGGCGTTCAACAGCGTGATGAAGGTCCCGTGCACGATGCCCTGGGGGCCGATATACATCCAACCGCCTGCTGTCATCTGGCCGTAATTGGCCACACCCAGCGCGGTGAGCCGCTGGAAATCCTCCGGATTGTCCCACTTGCCTATCACCAGGCCGTTGGTGGAGATCACCCGCGGGGCCTCCTTGCGGGATGGAAACAGCCCCAAAGGATGGCCGGACTGCACCACCAAAGTCTGTTCGTCGGTGATCGCTTCCAGATACTTCATGATCAGGCGGTACTGCATCCAGTTCTGGAAAACCTGGCCGGTTTCGCCGTAGGTAACCAGTTCATAGGGATAGAGCGCGATGTCGAAGTCCAGGTTGTTGTCGATCATCACCTGCATCGCTCGCCCCGCCACCGTGCCTTTATATGCGTCGATGGGGCGGCCCCAGATCCTGCCGGCGGGACGGTATCTGTAGCCGTAGATCCGGCCGTGTTCTTTCAGCTCCCGCAAAAACTCCGGGGCCAGCCGGCTGTGCAGTTCGGTGGGAATATAACGCAGCGCGTTCATCAGCGCCTGCTTCATTTCATGGGCGCTCAGGGTCATGCCGCGGTGCGGCGCGCGCCTGAATTGCGGCTCAAAAACGGGGTCGGGCGGCAGTACCGCGTCCAGCTTAACTTCAAAAACATTGCCAGATGGCATCGCAAACCTCATCGCTTCTTTTTGGCGGCATCCGCGCCCAACCCCAGGTTCATGCCCATCATCCTGACGAGGACTGAACCGGCTGGCGCCGAAGCACCGAAATTTTTCATTTGCTAAGAATGTCCGCAAGCTTGTTTTTGTCAAGTTAAATGTCTCCCAGCCTCTCAGGATTAGCGGCCCCAAAGCCGTCTCCGCCTGGTTCGATGACTTCCGCGTATCACGGGAAACAGCCGCCCAGAGCCTCTACCTCTGCGACTTCTACTTCAACACCACCATCCCCTTCCTGGAGATCATCAGCGAACAGGACCGCCTCGCCGGGGAACGCAAACTGGTGGACCTGCTGGTAAGCAAATACGGCGGAAAGGCCGGCCACTCCAGCCTGCTCAACTCTTCCCACATGAGAAAGAGGGAGTTCAATGAATGCATCGCGGGATTGATCGACCGGGAGGCGATAAGAGTGGAAGCCTCAGATCGGGTTCATGGACCGGTGGGGAAAATGTATGTTCTATCACCTTTGATCATGGAATCGTGGAAAAAATGACCGACCGAGCGGGGCAGGGGCAACCCTCCCCGCTTTTTAATACGGAACACCAGTTTCAACTGGTCGGACCGCCGGATTTATCCGGAAATCTTCTGCCGCGTACCAGGCCTGTCAGTCCATCGGCTAAAACCGGATGAATCCGGTGGACCGACCGGATAAATCCGGTGTTCCGGTTCCCACGGAATTCGCTGACTGTCCTCTCCTGACGGCTTCGAGAGTTTGATTGACATATATACCGCCATCAGTTCGTCATATTTCTGTTCCATGAACCATTCTTTCACAACCCTTCACAAATGGCTGTGAATAGTTCTAACCCTTTATAGAAAAGGGTTTGGAGCCCACTATTAACAAAAATTAGTTACTCCCCTCTCTCCGGGATAGAGTCCTTGTGCATTATGCTAATCTTTATATTATATATTAAACTATAATACATATATTATCCATTTCTATATATATGATATATGGTTATACATCTGCATCAGGGATTCCTGCATCATTGCTGCGGAGGGAGGGGAGTTACGTATTTTTGTGAAGGGTTAGCCTGTAATGCTGATCAGTAAAGGATTAGAACTATTCACAACCATTTGTGAAGGGTTGTGAAGAGTGTGAAATTCCCCCCTATGATCCTTGATCCCTTCCCGCCCCTGATCGTTCTGAAAAAACGGCCTTTGTCAGCAACCTGAGCCCCGCAGGGGCGACACATTTTAGCCCGGGGTGGCAACCCGGGTCAACGGGACGAATGAGGGAGATAAGCCCCGCAGGGGCAACACACTAACCTAATCTGTTATTTTGCAATTATTTGTGCCGCCCTCCGGGCTTGCATGCATCCTATGCCTCCACAACCCAGGGTTCCGCTACCCTTCACCCTGGGCTAAGTTGTTACGCCCTCCGGGCTCACCCCCTTCCCGTCCCTCAATCCCCCACCCATGTTCCAGTAACGTCCAAGCCATGCCCGAATCCGGAGATCGGCGGGAGGTCAGCAGTACGTGGGGAGGGCGGACGGGAGCGAGGACGGCCATGCAGAGCCTCGCAGAGGCGACAGATCATAGCGAGAGCGCCTAAGCCCCTTGAATGCGGAATAACCGGTGAATCGAGCCCCTTGTGGGCGACAGAATGATAGCGAGGGCGTGGTGGCGCGGCTTCAGCCGCGACGGAACCCCTCGTACACCGTGCATATCAAACCAGGTTTTCAAGGCCACCGTTCCACCCCAGAAACGCACCGTGTTTCGGGGTGGGCAGGTGGCAATTTTCATTGATCCTCTTTCTGTCGCGCAACGAGGGGCTTACGCGTCCTCGCCATGGTCTGTCGCAACTGCGAGGCTATCCGTTCATTTGTTCATCCGATCCTCTCTCCACCCTCGGGAAGCGATCCGTGGCGCAGCATGCCAATGCTGCGGAACGCACGGTCATTGCAGCGAAGCCTGGGATCCAACCAAGTTCAGACCATGTGGCGCATGATTCCGATCCTGCGAAAAGCCCAAACGCAGCATTGGCATGCTGCGCTACGAACCCGACAATAGACTTGGATTCCAGCCTTCGCTGGAATGACGGATAGGATACTAGAAAGACCTTTGCGTAATACCAAAGAGTCCAGCTTTCCAGGATCTACTTTGTAGTTATCCACAATTTTTTCAAATATTCTCAACATGAACCCTGAAAAAGCTCAGTTATCCACACATTTTGCGCTTTT